>JAOUNC010000448.1 GCA_029881175.1 Nitrospirota bacterium
TATCCCAGGCACACCAACGGAAGAGAATCCCAGCAAGCAGTAGGGTAAAAAGAGCCACGGCTCCTAAATGACTCAACGTCAAATCTTCGATGGCCAGAGGAATACCATGGGAGTGCGTCGTCGCAACAAACATCTCATACCGAACCACCCCCATCAATAGTAACGGGACGAAAGCACTGATCACACCCCCCCACACAAATCCAGTCGACTGCGGCACCATAGATGAAGCATTCAATAAGACCAACGCCAACAAGTAAGCCGTCATACTCACAAAAAATAGCGCAGAGACCAAATTCATTCCGTCAATCAATTGGGCACGTGGCCCTTCGCGAAGCACCAGAAACAACCAGGGACCAACCAGCATTTGAGGAACAAGCCCAGATAGCATCAACCCTACTCCATATCGAGTCGTCCAATTTCCATCAATCGGCAGAGCACGCGCACGCGGCTCATCGTCCTTAGTCCTCAGAGTACAGGGAAGACGTCCTAGTCCCCAAACCATAAGGCCTCCGGCCGCTAGACTCGCAAACACCAGATGTAAAAACTTGGGGACAACACGGGTCCACTCCCAAAACTCCACATTCTCAAACATCAACCTGTTCGGAACATGGCCCACATGCGCCATCATATCCCACCGGGCCACCCATACCATGCCGATAATCAGGAAAAGGCCCGTGGCACCCCCTACCCCCATGAGGCTCACTCTCTTAGCTGGACCAGCCGTCCTATACGAATACCAGAGCAACCCACTGGCAAGAAGAAATCCAACCAGTTCATCGTACCCCCAAGGGGTTCCTGCCAACGGTGCGATGGGAAGCCTATAGCCAAGAACCCACGGGACCAACATGCCGACAACTCCGGAAATCACGAACAAACAGATGCTACCCCGAGCCGCCCAAGCCAGAAGAGGATACCGCAACCCACCATCCCATGATGCTCGCTCCCATTGTTCGAAAAACACCGTCACCAAGAGCACCAACGAGATGCCAAGCGGCAACACTATCCGCCACACATCTAAAACAACAAAAAGTAAAAAACCATCAATCACGTTTATCTGTTCCCCTCAATTTCTTGTTTACATAACCACAAAATTTCATCAATTCCCCCGCATGAACGATCTTAGAACGCCAACACAATCTAGGCACATACTATCGTTGGCCGTCGACCCATTCCGGGGGATCGCGACCAACTACTGGATGAACACCCGCCTTGAAACCTCGAATACCAATCAGATATCCAGTCTCTTTTCTTATTGACTATAAACGAAGACGTCATAAGGGAGGAAGGGAAAAAGGCTTTGCCATTGAACACAATCCTTAGTCGGCCAGGTTCCCCTGAGATGATTCATTTCCATGCAATCCAAATCCTGGATACTTCAGTTGCAGGTCATACACTTGTCACTCGATGCACACAAAGTCAAGAATTCCGAATGAAAGCTACCCGTCAAGCTAAAAATATCGCTTGCCCTTCAGACCCACGAACTGGACGCATGTTTCGGTTCGAGATACAATTCATTCCATGAATCAAGGTGCCCAATAACCACCGAGAAGATTCATGAGCGTGAGTTTGACAACAGTCTGTGAAATCCTGACTTACCTTTGAAGAACCTCAGCCAAAATCTCCAGACTCATCCTTCACCCTTGCACGGGCAACCACCGCACCAGAACAACTTACAGTGAGACCTCGACCTTCTCATCAATGGGCTCCACCTCGGATGCAGCCATGCCACCAACCGCTAGAGACTCTCACAACCAAACCCTAGGGACATAAACCTGTAACCCCACACAACATTATGGCAGAGAAAACACGCATTCCGTTCCATCAACGAATCGTCATTGGCGTCGAAATTGAGACCTACAGTATCAATGTCACCGATCACAAGATTGGTCGACGCCTGTCAAAGCCACGACCCGGTCTGTCGGAATCAGGAGAACGGTTTACCCGTGACGCCTCGATCGGCAGTGAATATAACAGTCGTCCATTCACCACGGTGAGGGAAAGCTTATTTTTACTCAAGGCGGGCTTGCGAAAATATATCCGTGGACTGTATCGAAGCCGGGAAGACGATCAGGACTATCGTGTGCCGTTATTTGTGGGAGGCTGGACCAATCGATTTGCCGGCACCCACCTCCACATTTCCGTCGCCAATCGCAAACTCACCAAACAAGAAGCCTCCTCGCTCAGTTGGCATCTCCACGATCAACTCCCATTCTTCATCGCCACTGGAGCCAATTCCCCGATATGGGACAAACGAGTCACGACCAAAGCGTCTAACCGGTTCCTGCGTGGAAATGCCACGTATTTCACCCCCACCAAACGAGGGGATCTTACGTCGGGCACCACCAGGGAAATGGTCTACAGTAAAGGCCGAAAAACGAAACCCGCAACATTAGAAATCCGGGTCTTTGACTCAAACCTCCCGGAATTCGTGGTCACAAATTTGTGTCTGGTCAAAGCGGTGTGCCTGCGATGGCTCAAAGGGGAAGGCGCAGCCAACCGAATGAGCCATGCTGATTACCTCCTGGCCAGAACGGAAGCAGCGACCAAAGGCATGAAGGCCACACTCCCATGGAAACGGGAGTGGATGCCCGCCAAGGATTACCTTGACCACTTTTTATGGGAACACCGCGAAGAA
>JAOUNC010000449.1 GCA_029881175.1 Nitrospirota bacterium
CGAATTCCGGGATTGTGGAAGTCTTAAAGACCAAGGGATTGTTAATTGGGGAAAAGAAGCTTGAGCATTCGTACCCGCATTGTTGGCGCTGCAAACAACCGGTGATCTTCCGGGCTACGCATCAGTGGTTTGTGTCCATGGAGAAAGCCGACCTCAGAAAGAAAGCCCTGAAAGAAATTGATAAAGTTCAATGGATTCCCGAGCGTGGTCGTGATCGAATTCATGGCATGATTGTCAACCGCCCGGATTGGTGTTTGTCTCGGCAACGCATGTGGGGAACGCCCATTCCCGTGTTTTCGTGCGAAAGCTGTGCAACACCGCTTGCTGACCACAAGGTGATTGAGCATATCAGTGAACAAATGCAGGAGGGTGGGGCTGATATTTGGTTTAGTCGTTCCGCCGAGGAATTACTTCCCGTTGGAACAACCTGTCGCCAATGTGGCCATGGGTCGTTTAAGAAAGAACATGATATTTTAGATGTGTGGTTTGAGTCAGGCATCAGTCATGCTGCAGTGTTGAGGCCTCAAGGCAAAGGTTGGTACCCCGCAGACCTCTATCTCGAAGGTTCCGATCAACATCGGGGGTGGTTCCACAGTTCGCTCTTGACCTCGGTGACGACGGATGAGCAAGCGCCCTATCGGGCTGTGCTGACGCATGGGTTTGTCTTAGATGGGGAAGGCAAGAAGATGTCGAAGTCGGCGGGCAATGTCGTGACCCCGCAAGAAATCATCAAAGAGTCTGGCGCAGAAATTTTGCGATTGTGGGTGGCCTCCCAGGATTACCAGGAAGATCTGCGTATCTCCAAAGAGATTGTGAAACAATTGATGGATGCGTATCGCAAAGTGCGCAATACCTGCCGGTTTCTCCTGAGTAATTTATATGATTTTAATCCGGCCGCTCATGCGGTGTCTCATACAGATTTGCCGGAACTGGATCAATGGGCGCTCTGGCGGTTAGGTCAACTCATCGACAACGTGAAAAAAGGGTATGCGGAATTTCAATTTCGTCAAGTCGTGCATGAGTTGGATTATTTTTGTTCCACGGATATGAGCGCGACCTACTTGGATATTCTCAAAGACCGCCTTTATACCTTCCCGGCGAACTCACCCCTTCGGCGTGGTTCTCAGACGGTTTTGTTTGAGGTGGTGACCGCCTTGGCCAAACTTATGGCCCCGATTCTGAGTTTTACGGCGGAAGAAATTTGGCAGGCGTTGCCAGATTCAAAACAGAATGGTTCCAAGCTAGACAGTGTCCATCTTGCCGAATTCCCAACGTCTCCGACGGTGTTTGGGAATTCTGAGTTACACAGCACGTGGAATTATCTCTTTCAAGTTCGACGGGTGGTGCAGGCTGCCTTGGAGAAAACCCGGCGGGATAAAGTCATCGGTTCGTCTTTAGAAGCCAAAGTGGTCTTGCAGGCGACTGAGCCAAACAGTGCGTTGTTAAAGCGCTACCAAGGAGACCTTCCTGCTCTTTTTATTGTTTCCTGCGTGGACGTGGAAACGATTGCAGCCGTAGTTGAGAACAACCATGAAATAACGCATGCCAGTCTTGGGTTGGTCATTCACGTCGTGAAGGCTGAAGGCACCAAATGTGATCGATGTTGGAATATTCGAAACGATGTAGGGACTCAGACGGACCATCCCATGCTCTGTAGCCGCTGCGTAGAGGCGGTCGCGTGAACGAGGCCATGCGTCGATATGGGGTGCTGGGGGTCGTTGTGTTGACCATTATTGTGGTCGATCAAGTCACGAAGGCCTTGATCGACGGCTCGATGTATCTGCACGAATCGATCTCGATCATCCCTGGCTATTTCAATCTCACCTATATTCGCAATCCTGGCGCGGCGTTTGGGATCATGGGGACGACGAGTAGTGGATTTCGGCTCGTCTTCTTTTTTCTGACGTCAATCTTAGCCATGGGCTTACTCATCACCATTTTTCTGCGGATGGATCCACGGGATTGGTGGGGGCAACTTACCATTGCGTCGATATTCGGTGGGGCCATTGGAAATTTCATTGATCGTCTGCAATATGGCGAAGTCATTGATTTCTTAGACTTCTACATAAATGGCTATCATTGGCCGGCGTTCAATGTGGCCGATTCCGCCATTAGCGTTGGCGTGGTTTCTCTCCTCCTTCTATTTGCCTTCGAAAAGCGCAAACCCGATCTTTCCGCTCAAGAAAATCCCCCTCTCTCTGAGTGACTTCTCGTCCCCCCATGTTCTTTCTATTTTTTATGACCATGCTGTTGAGTGCCGGAGTGAGTATGGGGGCTGATACTCAGGAGCCGGCGAATACCTGCCCGTCTTTGGGAACTCCGATCCATGTGCATATCCATGGCATTCGTAATGCCCATGGAACGGTGAAGGCGGTGTTGTATGGACCAAATCCTCAAGATTTTTTAGTGAAGGGAAAAAAGGCGGATAAAGAGCGAGAGCCAGCTCAGGAGGGGTCTATGACGCTTTGTGTGGCTGCGCCGGATGTGGGCAAATATGCCGTAGTGGTCTATCATGATGAAAACGATAATCATAAATTCGACCGCAATTGGATTGGCCTTCCCACGGAAGGTTTCGGTGTCTCCAACAACCCTACGTTATTTTTAGCCCCGCCAAACTTTGAAGAATCGGC
>JAOUNC010000450.1 GCA_029881175.1 Nitrospirota bacterium
GGCGTCAGAACACCCGAAAAATCACTCATCCCAAATGTCTGGTAACGTTTCACCACACCAGGCAGGATGCCACGAATCCACGGATCATCCGCACAGAGAATCGCCGCCCCATAAAATGGAATTTTGTTGATAAATTCCAAAAAGGCGGCTTGCAGTCGATCCATATTTCCATAATGCTCAAGATGTTCACGATCAATATTCGTCACCACAACAATGGACGGAGACAACCGCAAAAAGGACCCATCACTTTCATCCGCTTCAGCAATAAGCAGATCACTTCGTCCCAACCGCGCATGAGTCCCCATCGCATTCACTTTCCCACCCACCACAAACGTGGGATCCAGCCCGGCTTCCGCTAGAATGGACGCCACCATCGATGTCGTGGTGGTTTTGCCATGAGCCCCCGCAATCGCAATACCGAACTTCAAGCGCATCAATTCAGCCAGCATCTCCGCACGAGGGATGACTGGAATGACTTTGGCGCGTGCCGCGCGAATTTCCGGATTGGAGATGGCTATCGCCGATGACATCACCACAACTTGTGCGCCTTCAATATGCGATTCATCATGTCCGATATGCACAATCCCACCCATACCTTCAAGCCGACGAATACTGTCGGAATACCCGGTATCAGAACCCGTGACCTTATACCCTAAGGTGAGAAGTACTTCTGCAATACCGCTCATCCCACTTCCACCGATTCCGACTAAATGAATGTGCTGAATTTTTCGAAACATAATTTCCTAGACTCCCAGAGAAGAAGGAAAAGGCTGTGTCCGTCATCACGCCCCGCTCACTTTTGGCAGAGAAGATCCATGGTGCTCTGATACCCGTCGTATGACAACACTGAGGCATTTCCCTCCCCACGTGGCGAAATCACTTTCATTCAGAGAAAGCCAGTGGGTCGACCTTGCCCAACACCAGCACTAACGTCATCTCCTGTCAGACACGCCCTTCATGCTCTGTGCAAGCCTCTCCTCATTAAAGATGAACATTTGACTCATGGTTGCTGTATAGCTCTTTGGATCGTTTCATCACTCTTCATGCACAATGGTCCCTCTTTAGCGTTGAACCAGCGATTGGCATTCGCGAATCATGTGCTCGGTCGCATGAATATTTCTGGCTTCCCAACTTCGTCGAGCCATGGCTTGCAGAGCGGGAATATCTTGCATTATCCGTTCAATTTCTTCCGCTAATCTTCGTCCATGTAAATCCGATTGCCGCAACATTCGTGCCGCTCCTGATTCCTCCATCGCCCTCGCATTCATTTCTTGATGATTGTGGGTGGCTTGAGGAAAAGGGATCAGAATGCTCGCTTTGCCATAAGCCGCTAATTCGGCCAGCGTACTGGCCCCTGCACGACAAATCACCAAATCCGCTTTGGCCAACTCCTTCGGCATATCAAATAAAAATGGCTGGACATCAACCTGCATGCCAAAGGCTTCATAGCCTTGCCGTACATGCTCATAATCATCCGGCCCCGTTTGATGCGTCAGCGTCACCGATTCTCTGATCTTCGGAGACTGCTCAATCGCCTCCAACATGGCGGAATTAATCGCCCGTGCACCCTGACTTCCTCCAAAAATCAACAGATGCGCCACCCCTTGAGGGGGCACCGGAGGATGATCCAACACGAAGGCCTGACGGACAGGTGTTCCAATAATCCTCACTTTGGAGGAGGGGAAAAATGACTTGGCACTTTCAAAGGACAACAAGACGCGATTGGCTAAGGGCCCTAAAACGCGATTGGCCAACCCCGGGAACGCGTTGGGTTCTAATAACACGCGGGGGATCCGAAGCAACCAGGCCGCAAATACCACAGGCGGGCTGAAATATCCGCCTGTCCCTATGACCAGGTTCGCTTGTTCTGAGCGAAGAATCTGTATGGCCCGCCAAATAGCGCAAGGGAGAAGCCAGCAAGCGCGAAGCATGTTCCAGACACTTCGTCCCACCACACCTTCAACCTGAAGGGACTCAACGGGAAATCCTTCTTGACGGAGAATCTTCTCCTCGACCGCCTTGCCTGTTCCAACAAACAGAATATGACCTCCTGGATCATGCTGTTGAAAGGCCTTGGCATAGGCAATAGCCGGATACATATGCCCCCCGGTTCCACCTGCGGCAATCACAATTCGCATGTCGCGCCCCTGTCTAGGAGCTGGCCCGCCCTTGGCGAGCAATACTCAACAATATTCCAATAGCCAGCATGGTCGTGAGAAGCGAAGATCCCCCGTAACTGACGAGAGGCAACGTAAGCCCCTTCGTCGGGAGCAGTCCGCTCACAACGCCCGCATTGATCATGGCTTGCATCGCAAGCAACATGGTAATGCCCAGGGCCAGAAACCGCCCGAACACATCCGGCGCTAATGCGGCTACTCGAAACCCTTTTAAAACCAGGATCACGAATAATCCCAATAAGCCTAAGGTGCCAACCAGCCCCAGCTCTTCTCCAACCAATGCCAATACAAAGTCGGTATGTCCTTCAGGCAAATACAACAGCTTTTGCGTTCCTTGCCCCAGGCCTACGCCAAAGACTCCTCCATTTTCCAGGGCTAAAAGAGATTGAACCAACTGATATCCCGCGCCTTCCCGATCTTGGAAAGGGTTCAAAAAGGTCGT
>JAOUNC010000064.1 GCA_029881175.1 Nitrospirota bacterium
CCCTCCTCAGCCTTCTTTGTTGCCATCTCCGTATAGCCGATCAACGGGGTTAAGATATTATTGAAATCGTGCGCAATGCCGCCAGCCAAAATTCCAATGGCTTCGAGTTTCTGAGTTTGGCGGAGATGCTCTTCCCTGTGGCGTAGGGCCTCTTCCGCTTTTCTCTGTTCGGTAATCTCATGAGCATACACATTCGTATAATTGGCCTTGACTTCAACGGCAAAGGTCACCAAAAAAAATCTGTCCTGATAGGTAATCTCTTCACGGTGAACTCCTCCATGCTCAAATGCATGTTGAATGGCCTGTTCCCATTGAGCTTTGGTGATGTGATTCGTTTCACGTGCCAAGTCTTTAAGCAAGGCTTCGCCGGGTTGATTGTGATACAAGACTTTTCCTTCGCGTGAGATTCGAAGCACCGGTTGGGGATTTTCCTCCGGGAACTTGGCCAGGTTCGCCATGGCTTCTTGCGCCTGTATGCGTTCCATGAATTGACCGAATTGATTACCCACCGCCTGCATCTGATGCAGGAGTTCGTCATCGACCTCTCGAATTTGATAGCTGAAGAATTCCATGACTCCATAAGTGGAGCCACCAAATTGAATCGGAAGGGCAAAGGCGGAATGGAGTTGCTCCTTGGCGGCCACATGGGCTCTAGGAAAATTCTCGTCATGAGCAAGATTGGAAATCCAGGCGGGCTGGCCAGATTCCCACACGCGTCCCGGCAGCCCCTGGGTTTTGGAAAATGTGGTGTGTTTGGTGATGGCTACGAACTCAGCAAACTGGTCAGCCGAATCGCTCCAGATTTCATGGCATTGGAGTTCCATCGTTTGTTCGTTCATTCGCCACAATGCCCCGATTTGCCATCCGAGGCTGAGACACACGGCAGAGAGGATTTCCTGAGAGGCTTGGGATATCGTCCTGGCTTCGGCCAACGTTCGCGCGACGGCATATTGTGCGGTCAACCGCCTAGCCATGATTTTCTCTTCTGTCAAATCACGTACTAAAGCAATGAAGACACGGCGTCCTGACAACTGGGCCTCCGTGACGGCGAGAGACAATGGAAAGGTGCTGTTGTCGCGACGTTGGGCGGTCACTTCCCGGCGAGTATCCAAGATATGCTGATTACCCGTCTTCAGGTATTGGGCCATGTATTCTGGATGGAGCGCACTCACGGGTTTTGGCATGAGAATGCTGAGATTTTTCCCGATGACGTCGGAAGCCATAAACCGAAAGATGCGTTCCGCCGTTGGATTGAATGTTTCAATCGTTCCGGATTCGTCAGCCGTGATAATGCCGTCTGCGGCATGGGCAATGACGGCGCGCGTGTGAGCTTCACTAGCCTCCAATTGCCGAATGATGGGATGGCTGACTCGAAAAAGGAGAAACCCACCAAGTGAAATGATTCCGACACCCACGAGGATCGTGATAATTGCGGCCTGAATAAAAGGCTGGCGTATTTCTTGAAGATCAATTTTTGATACCAGTCCGAGATTGAGCACGGCAACGGGTTCATAGGCCCCTAAGACTGTGGCTCCTCGGTAGTCCAAGCCGACGATGGTTCCTGATTGCCCTGAGAGGGCAAGCCGCATTGCTTCTGACAGCTTTCCGGAGAATGGCGTAGGTTGAGGTTGATCGAAGTCCATATGCCGATGGGGTAAAATCCAGACGATGTTCTTTCCCTCATGACGGCCCAAGGTGATTTCGCCTGTTTCACCAAATCCCTTATTGAGTTTATGCGCCTCGATGATTTGGCTGAGTGTCGCACCTTGGGCGCCTTCAGAATGGTCCGGCACACTGAATTGAGCATCGAACCTGGCGACGGCCTCCATGAGCCTGGCCTGGGTCTGAGTAAATTCTTTCAGTCGAACGCGTTCTTCTTCAAAGGCTGTCTGATACAGGAGGGTAATGGCTACCACGGCCATGGCCAAGCATGCCAGGGTGAGGATGACGAGCAGCAGGAAAATTCGTTGTCGAATTGTTCGATACATCGCATCCCTTGGGCGAGGGCTTGAGAAGGCAAGTGAAAAGCAGAAAGCCCCTTTTCGATAAGTGTAGTCTTCTTGAAGGAAAAATTCTACTTATTCATTCAGATGGCTTGAATCGTTAACGCGTGAGGAAGAAGGGCGAATCAGGCTCCCGTCCACCGGGCACAGTTCTGGTGTATTACGAGGCAAGCGATGAATGCCCACTCCATTCAAGTATTGGGTTTTAAGGTCCTGTGTGGATTCAGTCGGAGGTTTGTCGGGCTTGAGAATTCGTGTAAGGAATATAGGATAGGGTGATGTTGATTAAGCTTGAATTCCTTGTCCCATGAGGGCGGTCATTTGATGAATTCCAAGCGATGTTCACTCTTTCCGAAAATAATTTATCTCAAAACATTCTTGGTGTCGGGGATGGCCTCACGAGTTGTAATGCAGAAATGATGCAGCGGGGGCATTCTATAATGGGAGTGTTGAATAATAATAATTCCCAAGGGCATATAGGCCCACAGGCATGTTGGATATCAGAGGCCTCAGGATGGCGGTTCAAAAAAGTTCGTCCAGCAAGGCCACAGCCATTGTTGCGCGCAGCGCGTACTTCCAGTCCGTGAACACGGGAAAATGGCGACCTGCCTGCGCGAAGCCGCTCCCGGCCTTCGTAGCCAAAGCGACGTCGGCGGAGTAGGCCCGGCAGGGAACGCCGCTGGCGGCTTTTTTCAACTGCCTCCTTCATCTAATGGGCATCTCTTAAAACCCCTGACACGCGGGGTGTCGACATAAGCAATCCTCCTTGGAAAAGAAGTATCGCAAGTATGCTTCCGGGTGTCAGGGGTTTTAAGAGATGTCCTAAAGATAAAAGGGAAGAGAGCGAGGGGTTTGTCCAAGACCTTACCGACGGTAAGGTGTGAAATTGGTGGGAACCGATTTCAATGTCTGAAGGAAACTGGAGCTGGTAGCCAGTTGCCGTTTCAACAAGTGTTGATTGGCTGCGTTAGGGTAGAGGGCGTCTTCCAAGTGAATGGGTAAGGATGTTGATGTATAGGAGTGCCTGGAGGATGGAGAAGCTTCAGGGCTTTTCAGCTAAAAACCAGCCTTTGCTGTGTAGACATTGAGCCAACGCATCATCAGTGATTCCCCTGCTGAGTGGGTTGAGAGAGGTTTCGGAATACTGAACTTTATTGATCAGGATTTCCCGACATGAGCGCAAATCCTGTTCGAATGCGCCCTCACCTGCATCGGGTTTTGCCCAATACAAATCCGGGCCGCAGGCAAAAAGAAATAAAAAAAAGAGGCTGATACCTATCCAGGTTCCATAGCCAAATGAAGGAATCCTGGGCCACGCGGGTAAATCCTGGGAATGAGGTGTCTGCCATTTTCTCATGAAAGTTTTGCTGTCTTATTCGATTGAATGAGAAGGTTCTTGTAGCTGTTCACTATGAGGTCTAGTCGTTTTTTCAAGACAACCTGGTTGTTGAAGCGAGCGGCGTCTAGACATGGGGCTGGGGAAAGAGTGCTCTTCTTCTACTTGGGCCATGGATATAAGTTAATCGTCGGACTCCGGCATCATGAAGGCAGCCTTTTGCCACCACATCTCATACATGGGTACGACGAACATGATGAGGAATCCGATGGCCATCAGAACATCACCGGTCAGCATGGTGAGAACAAATACGGGTGAGACATAGGTAATCAGCCAGGGAGAAATCAAATCGAGCGTGACGCCTAAAAACGAAATCCATGTTGTGAGGACTTTTAGGAAGGGGCTGATCATCGTCAAATAGAGGACATGTACCAGAATCATAAATACAACCGGCATGGTAAACAGATGAAAATGTGTGGTTTCGGATAAATGCCCAAATGACATGGGCTCCCCGAAGTTGGCGTCTGAGCCTCGATAATGGGCCGCAAGGCCTTTGGGTGTGAGTTGTGTCATATCATGGGCCCACACAAAGGTGAACACAAAGCCGGCGAGCATTAAGAGAAGAAACCACGTGTAGACTAAGCGAATATGTCGGTCAGTATCACGGAGCCGAAATCGGGCATTAAAGTTTCGCATCCCGTTTCGGTCAGAGGCTAGAATCCTAACAGGGATTCCAGGAATCCTTTGTCGGTTCGGCTAGCAGTATTGATGGTGGCGCCCTTCCTCATGGGGTTCAAATAAAACTCATCGGCAAGGACCAGGACTCGTTTGACGCCGGCGCTCATGGAGCGAACGGACATGGTCGCGCCGGAGATGTTGATAATGTCTCGATTGATGCGAATGGGGTCGGATACTGTCTTCCCCTGATACTGGTAATTAAATCGTTTTTTGCGCACTTCACTGCCACGAGATTCCCGAAATACTAAAACTTCTATGCTGACGACTTCCCCTTGGGGATCAACTCCGACCATATAAGTCATGGGTTTGTGCTTGCCGATCGTATTTTGAATGAACGCCCATCCATCCACCTGGCCTTTGGTTTCTCCCACAAAGCATTCAAACGTGGTTTCAGGGAAGTGCCATCCGATACGTTCTTCAATGAGTCGCTTTTGATCCGGTGAAAGCGTAAGAACTTCAGATTTAATCTGGTCGGATTTGGGAAACATCGAGCGAGCCGCTTCCTCGGGCGTCATGTAAACTTCTTCTTGCCCCAATTCTTGTTTGGTCAAAAAACGTTTCAATTCTTCGTCCCACACTTGATCGTCCTGCGCGATTGCAGGGAGCGCACCAAACGCGAAGGGAGTCACCAAAAGAAATGAAAGAATTAGGATTCGATGAAACATCCTTCAACCTCGAGTTTCTTGGTTAAATTGCTCAAAATATGACCCACTTCCTTTTGAGAGGGCTGGACCGGGTACCAATCGTAAATTCTCGACCCGCCGCGGAATCCCCAATGTTGCCGTCGTTCGGCCAATTGAAGTCGGATGACGTTGGATTCCAGGGGCTTCAAGGTCAGCGTGAGTTGGGAACGTTCCTTATCTCCCATGCCTTCTCGTTGAAGCAGACCATACCCGGCGCCTTGGACATATTCCACCCGCCAACCAGTTTCGATCACCCCGTTGGGCTTGTCTTTCAAAGTCACCGGATAGGCTTTGAGCGTTTCCAAGGAGGAATTCCATACGGAATCCATAGGACAGGCCAGGTACCGTTCCACCATCAAATCGGAGCCGGAAAGTGACCCACAGCCCCAAAAGAGGGAAGTGGCCGTAAAAAGTGAAATTCCACGAAGCAGAGAAGCAGGAGATAGAGGCAACATAAAAAAGGGGATGAAAGGTGGAGATTGATAATTTAAAAAACGAGAATGATTTTCAATTTATTTGAATTTGATTCTCATTATGAATAATAGAAGCCCGATTGTATCATTGGAATTTGAGGCCGGTCAACAGGGGTGTTCGTGTTGATTTTTATTGATATTTTTAAATTATTCACGTTTTTTCTAAGTTGAGAGAGAAGGGGGAAAGTTTTAGATTTTTTCCCCCTTCTCTTGCGAGTGGTATTAGAAATAAGTCGCCCAAGACGCGACAAATGCCGTGTCGTGAATACGTTGGCCCCCGCTTTGCCCCATCGGCGTATATTGGAAGTCTGTTTTGAAAACCGTATCTTCCGTTGGCCGGAAGTTGAGCCCAAGGGTGAGGCGTTCCCATTCTCCCAGTTTCCCGGCTTCCGTGTTGTCATTTAAATCCTGTCCAAGGTTCATTTGTTCCCATCGCGCCACGGCCGTGAAGGTAGAGACTTCTTGTTTAAAGAAGGATGGGGCTATATTACTGAGCCATTCCGGAAGGAAGTGGTAATTCAATTGGACATAATAGCCCTGCATGCGTCGTGGCTGGCCATTGGGTGTTCCAGTTTTGCTTAAATTGTTGTCTCGAATATAGGCCCAGGCGCTTTCCCCGATGAGTTCGAATGGGCCGCGTTGTAAGGTCCAGTCCAGGGCCCAAATGGCCAAGGGGCGTTTACTTTTGGGGTCATAGGAACCAAAGAATCCTGATCCACCGATTTCAATACCCAGCAATGGGCTAAATGCCAGACGGCCAACCACGGCTTTTCCGTTATTATTGTCAAAGCCGGTGTTATCTGATCGTGCATCCCGGATGCCCTTTGTCACGGTAATGTTAGAGTCGGTCAAATTATTTGAGTTGCCCCCGAAGGCATTGGTGAACCCACTGATAAAGTAGACTTCGTAGTCCAATTTCGAGAGGGCTGAGGGATAGAATGTACCGTAGGCTCCGATACCCGGTTGGTGGAGCGTTGAAGGAATAATCCTTTGGGCGACGAGAGGACGTTCGGTCAGATCGCGAAGGGGGGCATCATGGAGCAGGTTGAATTTGCCTAAGGGCAAGAGCAGGATGCCCGCTCGCAGGTTAACCGGCTCCTGAATGAGGTAATCGATGCTGGCAAATTCCACTTTAATGTCATTAGTTCCATGCTCGAATTCAATTTCGGCGGCAAACTTCACGCGATCACTGATATCCCCATAAATAAAAGGTACCAAGCGATGTTGATCGAAATAGCTGTTTCCTTGATTGGCGCGATTGAAGTATTCAATATCCATATATCCCCCCACGATGGCCTTGGGGCTGGACACGAAGGGGCGGGCATAGATCAATTGTCCGGACCCTTGCATGGTTGAGCCATACTTTTTCCCATCCCGAGGCTTGGAGAGCTCTTGAAGGTCTTTCCCTCCGCGAATGTTCAGGGGTTGCGGGGGAGCGCCTGTTGCGTTCGAAACGCCGGGGACTTTTCCCTCCTTGATTAAATCTTGAATTCTCTGGTCGACAATCTTTTCAATGTCTTCAGACGAAAGAGCCTGAATGGCAGTAGGTGAGTCGAAGAGACTCTCATCTCGTGCCTCTGCGGATTCCTGGAGCCCGATTTGGCCTAAGGCCATGGTGAAAGTGACAAAAGCCCCGATAGCATACCGTTTCATCAATGAAAACCTCCTTGAGATAATTCGTTGGGACGCGAGGTCCTCAGGGTTATGAAGGGACGCGGAGGTCCTCAAGGGTTTTAAGAATGGACATGGACATCAACCACCTGTGTGCTTAGAGCTTCTGCTTCCTGGCCTAGTCCGGTGCCCGCCGACGTGTGTTCAACCGATATGGCCGAAAAGGGAATAAGGGTAATGCGTTTACACCGTCTGCATTTCAACTCGATCCCATTTTTTCGCAAAATGGCCATGAGTTGACCGCAATGACAACGAGTCTCAGAGAGGGAAGAAGGCTCCTTCTGTTCGGGTGTGGAGTATGGCTTCATCGTTTGATTAAATCCGGGTTTTTTATTTTGAAATTGAGAACTATTATTATTAATGAAATGGGCATGGTTTTGTCAATCGCTTAATCAATATTTATCAGAGCATAAATGGCCTGAGGTGTTTTTGTGAGGGCAGTCTTCCTAAACCTCATGAAAAGCATGCGTAGGTTCTTCAACGGATTGCGCCCTACGTGACCAAAAAAGATTCGCAATCATGACGAAGTGGCGAGTAGAATAGTTTCATCGATAAAGGAAGTCTGTGCGCAAAATCGACGAAATACTGGACATCGGCGGAGGATCCGGTTCATGAAGAAGCTCTCCCTTTGTTTAGTTGAGAGGGGAGGTAATAAGAAAAGCCAACGTTGGTATGGTTGATAACTATTTATTTCATTTGTTGTAGTGGAAAAGAAAAACCCTCACCAATAATTTGAGAGGAGATTTATTACCGAATGCCCATTAATAAAAAGCTGAATACTGTGCCCATTACCAAGGAGGCTCTAACGTTAACGGCGGAAGATCTCGCCGAACTGACGTCCAAGCAGGGACTGATCAAACTCCTCAAGTCAAAAAATATCAGCTCTAAGAATGCTTTACGAGTTTTGCGCTATGAAACAGAATTACGACAATTACAAGTTGAATTGGTGAAATTACAGCGAGATGTCCAGCTCACGGGACGACGCGTGGTCATTATTTTTGAAGGCCGGGATGCGGCTGGAAAAGGGGGCGCGATTCGACGATTTACTGAGCATCTGAATCCACGGTCCATGAGAGTGGTGGCCCTACCTAAACCTACTGAGGTGGAAAAAGGGCAATGGTATTTTCAACGGTACGTTAAGCCTCTTCCCAATCCTGGAGAAATCGCCTTCTTTGATCGCAGTTGGTACAACCGGGCGGTTGTTGAGCCCGTTATGAATTTTTGCACCAAGGTGCAGCATCAAACTTTTATGCAACAGGTTCCTGAATTCGAACATATGCTCTATGAAGACAACATTGAAATCATCAAGTTCTGGTTCTCCATTTCCAAAGACGAACAGGCACGTCGCTTTAAAGGCCGAGTCAATAATCCCTTGAAACAGTGGAAGATCAGTCCTGTTGATGATAAAGCACAAGAGAATTGGGATTTGTACACCATGTACAAAGAAGAAATGTTCAGTAAGACGCATACCTCCTACTCCCCATGGATTATCGTCAAGGCAAACAACAAAATGAAGGCCAGGCTGGAGGCCATTCGCCATGTCTTGAATACCCTTCCGTATAAAGGCAAGGGTGATGCTCCAGTGAACCTCCATCCTGATCCCGCTATTGTTTTACGATTTCATCGTAAGAGCAAGGCAGTTGACTAATTCCTTCTCGAAGCTATGGGAAAATGCGGTGAATGTTGGGGGAAAGATTGTAACGCGTATAATTGTGTGTATCACGACTTCTTTCGCACTGAGGAATAGACCCGTGGCTCAGCCCATCGATAGACGATCAATTTCATGTCACTTGGGGTGCATCTTGCTGCTGACTCTTGGCTTATTAGGCGTAACCCCGGGGGTGAGTAATGCCAAAGATGCCATGATCAAGCGGAGTCAATATTTGATGGGTACGATTGTGTTTGTGACCGGGGTTGCACCGGAAGAAGACGTGGCCAAGGAAGCGGTGGTTGCGGGCTTGGCAGAAATTCGGCGATTGGAACAACTTATGAGCACTTGGATCCCGACGAGTGAACTCTCTCAGGTGAATGCCGCTGCGGGAAAGCGTCCGGTTCATGTGAGCCAGGAAAATATGGAACTTCTCAAGGCCTCATTGCGCATGGCCACCCTGACGGAAGGCGGATTCAATATCGCGGTGGGCCCGGCCGTCGCCGCATGGGATGTGAGTCAGGAGGGGAGAATTCCTTCACAGGAAGAATTAGATGCCGTTCGTCCCTTCACCTCTCTTGCAAATATTGAATTAAATGAACAAGCCGGCACTATTTTTCTTAAACGTGCGGGTATGCAGATTGATGTAGGAGGTATTGGAAAAGGTTTTGCTGCAGATTTGGCTGTCGAGGTGATGAAAGCCTCAGGGGCCACGGCGGGTGTTGTGGCACTATCAGGAGATATCAGAACATTTGGCCGCATGCCGGATCAGGAGCAGTTTGTCTTTGGCATTCAACATCCCCGAAAAGAAGAAGGGCAAATCTTAGGCCGCCTCGCATTGGAAAATGAAGCCGTTTCGACCGCCGGGGATTATCAACGGTTTATCATGAAAGACGGGATTCGATACCACCATATTCTGGATCCCACAACGCTTCAGCCAGCCCGAGGCTGTCAAAGTGTCACGGTCATTGCCAAAGACGGCGTCATGGCTGATGGCTTAGATACTGGGCTTTTTGTGATGGGCTCAGAAAAAGGCATGGCCCTCATTGAATCTTTGCCTGATGTCGAAGGAGTCATGGTGAACGCGCAAGGGGAAGTGATGATTTCCTCTGGTCTTAAATTTCGGTTGCGATTAGAGCCCTAAGAGGCACATGATGCAGAAATGCCCATGCTATTCATAGTGGTCTTTTGAAAAAAATGGCCATGGTTTGTTTAGTATCTTTTTCGATGTGTCCTTAAATAAGCTGACGAGGTCCCCAGAGGTTTAACTCTGCCCCCACAAGGTACATTCCCTCACCAATAGCATCCCACCGATCTAGAGCCTCTCGTTCAACGACGAGCCGCTATAACAAAGAAGTCGTAGTATACATGGTACCGTAGGCTAAAAATGCCAGGCCTGCCAAGGCTGTCTCGAAGGGAG
>JAOUNC010000451.1 GCA_029881175.1 Nitrospirota bacterium
GGATTAATGGGACGCATCATGGGGTGAAAGACAAGCATATGGGACGGTATGTGGGAGAGTATACCTATCGCTTCAACCGTCGCCATGATGTGTCACGATTGTTTCATCGGGCGCTCGTCGCATGCACACTTGCCCCACCGATAAAGTTGTGTGCACTTTGCTGATAGGCATTAAAAACTCCTGACAAAATGCTTCAATTCTGCGATGCTGCGCTTCCAAGGAGGAAGCACTATGTCGACACTGCACCAACTTGGATTCTTTGATGTCACCACGCGCTATGAGGCTCTCAGTCAACAGGGCGATCCGTTAGAACAATTGGCTCAGGTGGTCCCCTGGGAGGCGTTTCGTCCGGCCTTGTCGAACGTCCTCCGCCGCTCCAAGCGGAAACAAGGCGGTCGCCCTCCCTTTGATGCCGTTTGCATGTTCAAAGTCCTTGTCCTGCAAGCCCTCTATAACTTATCCGATGATCAAACGGACTATCAGATCCGGGACCGTCTGTCATTTATGCGATTCCTCAGGCTCGATCTCGACCAACGCATTCCCGATGCCAAGACCATCTGGCTGTTTCGGGAAACCTTGGCCAAGCGGGCGTAGTGGACACGCTGTTCGAGCAATTTGACGGGTATCTGGCTGCCCAGGGGCTGCATCCCCGTGGGGGTCAACTGATCGATGCCTCACTGGTGCCGGTGCCAAAACAACGGAACACGCGCGAGGAGAACGCCACGGTGAAAGCTGGCGAATGCCCCTCAGCCTGGGAACAGCACCCAGCTAAACGTCGACAGAAGGATACGGACGCCCGCTGGACCGTCAAGCATGGGCAAAATCACTATGGCTACAAGAATCACGTGAATGTGGACAAACAGCACAAACTCATTCGGCGCTATACGGTGACGGATGCTGCCGTGCATGACAGCCAAGTGCTGGAAGACGTGTTGCAACCCGAATCTGCTGGACGGGGCGCGTGTGGGCTGATTCGGCCTATCGCTCACAGGAGACCGAAACCCTGCTCAAAAGGCACCACCTCCGTTCACACATTCAGGAAAAAGGGTATCGGGACAAACCGTTGACGTCTCAGCAAACGGACCGGAATCGGCGCCGAGCGCGGACGCGAGCTCGCGTGGAGCATATCTTTGGTCATCAAGTGACGGCCATGGGCGGGAAGCTGCTTCGAACGATTGGCGTGGACCGGGCTCGAGCAAAGATCGGGCTGAAAAACCTAGCCTATAACTTCCAGCGGTTTCTGTTCCTCACCGCCCCCAGTCGGTGGCAAGTGGCCTAACAAGGGGAGAAGGGAGTGCTTTGAGCAGAAATAAGCCATCAGCCAGCTTCTCACCCGCTACGACCAGGGCGTTCTGCCCATCTCCCAGGCAGGCGCGGCAAGAGACGTCAACAAAACAGTAGGTTTTTAGAGGTTCCCTTAACTCATAAAACGCGGTGCGAGCCTTCAAAGTCAACCCACTGGCCGGGCTCAACAAGATTGCTCAACTCAAACAAATCATCCCGATTGATTCACCCAGCACCGTCATCGTTCAGCTTTTCAGAAACTCCCAACGTAACTGTGGGAGAAAACCTGAACCTCGTCCGAAGCGCCATAGACTTGAAAGCTGCCATCACCGGAACTCATGGCCTATACAAAGCCGCCACAATGTTAACCACCACCATCTCTGCCAAAACCTATACCCCCGGCGACGGCAACATTTGGTAGGGTTCTTTGTTTGATTCTTTTCCCTCAATGATTACGGATTCAATACCAAGGTTCCCCCCCTTGATAGACCTGCAACACCGCGGGAGGTGATGGCAGCGCCCAGGGGTTGAGTGGCCTCGCACGAGCCTTCTTTTTTGCCGGGGTCAAAGCTCTCCTGGTTTCTCACGGGAGCGTGGATGATCGTGCGACTCAAGCCCTGATGACCGAGGTCTTTCAGTTGTTCGGACAGAATTCATACCTGTCCAAAAGTGCGGCTTTGCGGGACGGGATGCTAAAGGTGATGGAGCAAGGCAAGAAAGGCAGCTTTCCCTACCTTCGCCATCCTTATGCCTGGGCCCCATTTTTTCTGGTGGGCGAAGGGGTAAGAGGACACTAGGTAGGCCTATCCACTCTGGCTTTTCCCCTTACGGGCGAGGGCGAACCAGGCTTGTATCTTAGCGAGCTGGGTTTTCCTTGAACACGGGATTGCCTTGGTTTTGTTGGAAAGCATCTTCTTCTGCTCGGTCGGCTTCACTGATGGGTGAGGTGGACATTGGTGGGGGCACAACAGGGGGAGCTGGTTGTTCTGGAGAAAATGGTGCGAGCTCCTGGCTTCCTGATTTGGCACTTCGGATTGGCTTTAAGCCTTGAAGCGCCTCCGCCGTGTATAGCCGCTGCACTTCTTCTACAATCGCGGACTTAAATTGTCCAAGCGTGAGCGCCTCGGGAGAACTGTCGTCCCTCTTGCCATACAGAACAGTTCCTTTATGGATACCCACTACCGGCCGATGGGCATCTCCATACAGACGATTGTTGCGGACACGGAACCGACCGAATTGGCAGTCGACTAATGGACAGTCTGTCTCTGTGTTCTTCCACACAAACAACAGATCTTGTTCACCAACCTTGAATT
>JAOUNC010000452.1 GCA_029881175.1 Nitrospirota bacterium
GTCGTGGCGGGCGATCCTGAAACGTGTGCCCGGTGGTTACCCTGGGTCC
This sequence comes from Nitrospirota bacterium, assembly GCA_029881175.1. GTDB lineage: Bacteria > Nitrospirota > Nitrospiria > Nitrospirales > UBA8639 > Nitrospira_E. The sequence goes on from JAOUNC010000452.1 coordinate 50, forward strand.
ACAAATTTATTTCCAACGCCAAGGCCTGGATTAATGGGACGCATCATGGGGTGAAAGACAAGCATATGGGACGATATGTGGGAGAGTATACCTATCGCTTCAACCGTCGCCATGATGTGTCACGATTGTTTCATCGGGCGCTCGTCGCATGCACGCTGGCTCCACCGATTAAGTTGTGTGCACTTTGCTGATAGGCATTAATTTCTCAATGATACCTTTTGCGCCGTTGACAGCGGGAGAAGGTTCAAAGCCGAGGAACTTTCTATTCTGGAGCATCATCGCTTTGAAGGTGTCAGTGACCCAGATGATGAGTCTATTGTCTATGCGATCGAAGCCGGAGATGGAATACGTGGAACTATTGTTGATGCCTACGGTGTCTATTCCAATCCCGAACTTGAAGCCTTTATGGAAAAGGTCAAATTGTGCGAAGAACAATAACCGCGTTCCTAGGGAAGTCAGCCGTGACTTCAGGAATCAGCAAATGAAAAGGCGGTTGTGATCTTTGGTGGTTGAGAAATAAAGTGAAGAGGGAATTTTCATACAGGACTTTTTCTCAAGCTCAAATGGGGGCGGTTGTCGCATTTCAAAATGGCAGCTTCTGTTGGAATTTGGCCTGCACGACATCGGCGTGGTATTCACTCTGCAGTCGGTGGTCCAGCGCATCCATCGCCTTGGGTTCCCCATGTACCAACACGACACGCGGTCGTTTCTGGAAGTGATGGTACCAATCCATCAAACCCTGTTGATCGGCATGTGCAGATAAGCCGCCTATGGTATGTACCTGGGCCTTGACCTGTATTGTCTCGCCCCACAACCGAATATGCTTGGCCCCATCCACCAGAGCGCGGCCCAAAGTACCTCTTGCCTGAAAACCGACGATCATCACGTGAGCATGCTCGCGCCAGATATTATGCTTCAAGTGATGTTTGATGCGACCACCAGTACACATTCCACTCCCGGCAATGATAATGGCGCCTGATTCGCGTCGGTTGATTTTCATCGAATCATGGCTGTCCTGAGACAAATGCAGATTCGGCAAACCAAAGGGATCTCCGCCCTGTTCGAAGATGTTTTTGGCCTCGATATCGTAGATTTTCGCATACTTGCCATAGACCTCGGTGGCCTCGATGCCCATGGGGCTATCTAGAAACACCTCCCAATCGCCAATACCCCATTCATCAAAGTAGCGTTTGAACATGTACAGGAGTTCTTGGGTACGTCCGACGGTAAAAGCGGGAATCAAAATGTTGCCTTTGCCGCTACGGGCACTGGCAATGATTTCACCCATTTCCTGCCAGGTTTTGTCCCAGTCCCGGTGCTGACGGTCGCCATAGGTGCTCTCCATGATGACCAGGTCTGCATGCGTCACGGCTTCCGGGTCACGTAGGATGGGCGATCCATGATGGCCAAGGTCACCGCTGAACACAATTTTACGGGAGTCATGCCCTTCCTGCAGTTCCAACTCTGCGATGGCGGAACCCAGGATATGCCCTGCGTCTCGCAATGTCAGGTTGACGCCTGGCAAAATTTCCTTGGTCTTTCCATATTCGAGAGACCGAAAGTGTTTGTGAGCCTCCCGCGCTTCCATACGGGTATACAACGGCTCAATTAACTTCAGGCCTTTGCGCTCGCGTTTTTTGTTTTCCCATTGCACCTCTTTTTCATTCAGATAGCCGGCGTCTTCCAGCATGATGGCACATAAATCTACCGTGGCCCTGTGCGTATAGACCTGGCCTTTATAACCCCGCTTGATTAACAACGGCAGGCGACCGGAGTGGTCAAGATGGGCATGGGTGAGCACCACGGCATCAATGTCTTTGGGATCGAAGAGAAACGGATCAAGGTTATGCCGCTCATTTTCTTGACTGCCCTGAATCAACCCACATTCAACCAGCACCCGATATTTCCCGACGTGCAATACATAACACGAACCGGTCACTTCTTGTGTCGCCCCCAAAAATTCAATCTGCATTGATTTAGCTCCTATACCTGTTTGTAAGCGTAACGTTCATTCGTCTCATACTCTTACGATTGCCAGTACACATCTCCTACGCTCGGAATCGGTGCAAGGTTCTTTGGTCTAGCACAAGGTCGATTATCGGCACATTAGCCAATTCGTGTAAATTCTTCAAAGGCGACACTTTGAAGCTGCATTCATTCTTCTCTGCATTCTGTGATATATCACCGACAAATTTAGCTGTCGGGATCTGGGGGAAGATTATGGATTCGCGAAACTTGGAGCTTCGAAGGCTAGGGACTTGCCTTCCTTGTCTCAAAACATTCAAGAGCGTCTGGAACGAGCAAGAGGGTCTCTCTTGAAAAAGGCTCAGAAGAGGATAAAACATCGGAATGTTAAGGTAGAAGAGTAATCTCCAGCATAGGCCGTCAAAAAAATAATCCAAGCCGTTCATCGGTTTAGAGCCAACCAGATCGTGAGGGGCTCCCGTGTCCTCACAAGTATCACACGACTGTTTTTTTGAGTGTCTCTGCCCGTATGGCTCGTCATGCCCCATGCTCGGATCTCTTGTGGTTCGGCAAT
>JAOUNC010000065.1 GCA_029881175.1 Nitrospirota bacterium
CTCGCGATTGGTCGTCACGGTGATGCCGTCTTCGGGTAACTCAGGAAATTGTTCGACCTGCAAATACGCACCGGGGCGCAAGACCCAACTGTGTAACGAATGATCTTCAACTTCCACCCCAAAACAATCAAACGCGTGTTCGAGGTATCGTGATAACACGTCGGTCTGTTCATTGTGATTGATGGCTTCTATCAACGGACCGGCAATTTCTTGACGGCAACCACTGAGTTCGAGCAACCGGTTTCGACCAAGGTTGAGTTGCCGGGTCTTGTGTTCGTGCAGATGCTGACACTCGCTGATAAACCTCTCTTCATCGAGGTGATCGCCATTCAGGTACGCGACAAATTGTTCCTGCATCTCGGCCTTGATGTGTGAGCCGGTGACACAACTTTGCTCAAACGCATTGAGTGCATGATGGTACCAATGGCTCAGCCGTGCTTCTTTTGAACCTCCCGCGACAGGCACGTGAATATTGATATCGTGCTGCTGCCCGATTCTATCCAAGCGGCCAATGCGCTGCTCCAGTAAATCAGGGTTATCGGGCAAGTCGAACAACACGAGATGATGGAGAAACTGGAAATTTCGGCCTTCGCTGCCAATCTCCGAGCAAATCAACATTTGTGGACCGTCTTCGGCTTCGGCAAACCAGGCGGCAGCGCGATCCCGTTCCAGAAGACTCATATGTTCGTGAAATAGGCTGCTTTGCAGGCCATGTTTGTGCTGCATCATTTTTGCCGTGGCTATCGCGGTCTCGGCTGTCGCGCAAATCAGGAGCATTTTGTGCGGCGAGATTTCTCGCAGTTTGTCAAGAAGCCAGCGAATACGCGTCTCGCTTCTGTCATCGTCGAGTACAGCAGGAATGTAATGACGCTGAGGGAACCCGCTGATGGTCGCCCGCGAATTTCTGAACAACATGCGGCCAGTACCGTGTTGATCAATGAGATGCTCGATGATGTGTCGCCGAATGGTGTGTGCCTTGTCGTTCGCCGCATTGATGGCGTTGATCTCGATGGAGTCGCTCTCATCAATGATCCGACGTATTCGCGTGAGATCATCTTCAGTCATTTTCTGATTGTCGAGCAGACGATTCACCAGCTCGGCCGTCGGCGCATATTCTTGCTCCTCGGCCACATAGCTTTCGAGCGAGTGAAACCGCGCCGGGTCGAGTAATCGTAGGCGGGCAAAATGCCCCGCCGTGCCGAATTGCTCGGGTGTGGCCGTTAATAACAACACTGAATCTGTCTTATGAGCCAATGTCTCGATTTGTCGATACTCACGACTGCTCTTGCTTGGTGCCCACTCAAGATGATGCGCTTCATCGACGACCAACATATCCCAATCGCAAGCAGCCACCAACGGGGCAATATCATCGCGACAGGCAAACGTTAATCCGCATAACACGAGGGGGAATTGGTCGAAATAATTTTCAATCGGCGACGATTCATCACCATTGTCAACGGCAGGATCATCAGGTGCAAAATACTGTTCATCGATAATGGTGAAGCGCAAATTAAAGCGGCGTAGCAATTCCACGAACCACTGATTCAGTAGTGGCTCTGGGACGATAATGACTACACGGTGTATTTTTCCAGTCAGTGTCAGACGGTGCAGAATTAAACCGGCCTCAATGGTTTTGCCGAGGCCCACTTCATCGGCAAGCAGCACACGAGGGGCTATCCTCTTTGATACTTCATGGGCAATATACATTTGATGTGGAATCAGCCTGACACGTGGCCCGTGCAGGCCAAAACTTGCTGATGTGTGTTGTGTGGCAAGGTGTTGCAGTGTGGCCGCGCGTAATTCAAACCATTTACTGCTGTCGACTTGCCCTGCAAACAGTTTGTCTTGGGGCAAATTAAACGTGAGTTCACCGGACATTTCACTTTCATGCATGGTGGCCGTTTCGCCACTGTCTCGAAGACCGTGGTAGCGCAGGGCGCCGTGGACCTCTTCTATTCTGGTTATCGACAGACACCACCCATCGATACTTGTAATTGAATCACCGACATTAAATTTGACACGCGTCAGCGGGGCAGTATTTTTTGCATAGGTGAGCGTTTCGTTGACGGCGGGAAATTCCATTTGAACCGTGCGAACAGTGACGGCTTGGACGATCCCCAACCCGAGAGCGGCATCGTTGTCACTCACCCAGCGCTGGCCGGGGATAAAATTATGCATCGTGTTCGTTCATCATCATTTAAAAGGTCAGAAATTGTTTCTCTACTTAGCACTATCATTAGTTTCGTAGAAGTGCAGGCAGTTTTTACATGCCCGGCGTCAAGGAAAAGAAAAGGGGTTCCATCTCTCGTTGCGTCATGACTCCCTTTCCTTCCGCTATACCATTCCACCTGCAAGACTAATAAGATTCATGAACTCTTGTCTAACGCGCCTTCAATTTTGTCTTCGGTTATTGCTCCGTGCGTTTTGGGCAATCCATGGCCCATAGCACATACCCCCATAACCATGACAACGGCTGTTGCCTCAACAGGGGCATCACACACCATAATCCCGTTATAGCTACCCGTCATCCAGTCCATATTTTCAACCTCGCCTTCCCCTCCCTTCCTCTCAAAAAATTGGTGATATTCGCTGTAACAAAACACCATCTGGGTTGACTAGGCTCCATGAAGTATACAGTTCTGTATACAAACAACCTATTACTTTTCTTTCAACTCAGGAGGTTTCGCATGAAGGTTTTCCACACATTGTTACCAGCTGTCGCATTACTGGTGTCCGTGGTCGCCACACCCGGTTTTGCCGGAGATGTGACGCAAAGCACCCCCGGGATCAGTGGTTATGACCCGGTGGCCTACTTCACAGACGGCAGGCCTATGAAGGGGTCCGGCTATCACGTGGCCGAATACAACGGCGTCACGTATGTCTTTGCCAGCAAAGACCACAAAACGATGTTCCAAGCCAATCCGGAAAAGTACGTCCCAGCCTACGGAGGCTACTGCGCCTATGGCGTGGCCGTTGGGAAAAAGTTTGTATCCGATCCGGAAGCTTGGAAGGTCGTCAACGGCACCCTGTACTTGAACCTGGATAAGGATATTCAAAGCAAATGGGCGAAGGATATTCCGGGGTATATCAAAAAATCCGAAGCCAATTGGAAAGAAATCAAAGATAAGGCGGCCTCGGATCTATAAGAAAAAGAGGTGAGGCCCGCTAGCCCATAGACTGCGGGCCTCACCAGATTTTCAACCTACATGGCTGAAGGAGAAACACATGAAACTGTTCACCGTCATCTCAATAGGATTCGTGCTCATACTCAGTAGTTGGGTGGGATGGGCCATGACGAATGACGACCGTCCGTTTGCGCAAATTGTCAATCCCGAAACTGGAGCAATCAGCGTTCCCGGCAATTACAGGGAATGGCCCACCCTGGGTACATGGGCCCATGCCAAAGTTGAGGGAGGCCCTGGTCTCCAAGAGTATCATATCGTCTATACCCAACCAGAAACGATCACGTATTACCAGAAAAAAGGCAAATTTCCGGACGGGGCTATCTTGGTCAAAGAATTGCTCAATGCTGAAACCATGGCCATGACCACCGGCCCCGCTGTGGGACATGGCACCACGGTGAAGGGCTGGTTCGTGTTGGTCAGAGACACGAAGGGTCGATTCAAAGCATCAAGTTTATGGGGTGATGGCTGGGGATGGTCTCTATTTAATTCAGACGATCCGAATCACACCGTATCCAAAGATTACAAGACTGATTGCATTCCTTGTCACATGCCTGCCCGAGATCTGGCTAGGAAAAATGCAGTCGACGAGGATAAGTGGATTTACACATTTGGATATCCCGTGCTGCAAAAGAAATAACCCGAAGACAACAAAGAAGAGGAGCCGCGTGGTCCTCCGTGCTGGCTTTGATAGGCAATCAACAAGAAATTTAACCCTATTTCACGTCTTTTTTGCTGGAGCCGATTGTTTGGCACCATTGACACTTCGCGGCTGCTTTGCTACTTATCGATTTGTTCTGCGTGACGTGTATATTTCTCCTCCCCCATGATCACTGTGCTCGACTGATCGCACGGAGAACTCCTTTCTCCAGACACACAACACAACAAGGAGGTTGCACCCTTTGAAATTGTTGATCTATTTCGTCTTGATATCGTCCTTCTGGCTGCCATTGACCAGCCAGGCACTGGCCGCAGTCGGAGATGTGAATTACATCTCTGACGAATTGAATGTGCCGCTACGCAGTGGGCCCTCCACGGCACATCGTATCATTCACCGTGGCCTCCCAAGCGGGACACAACTGACCGTTCTTGCCACTAACGAGGAGGCCGGTTTCACGCAAGTGCGAACCGCTGGGGGACTGGAAGGATGGCTCACGTCCCAGTATCTCGTCGGGGAACCCATCGCTCGGGTTAAGCTGGCCACTGCCGAAAAACGGCTTCAAAACCTCAAAGCTGAAATCGCCAAAGAACGCGAAGAGGGAGCCAGCATCGAGGCTAAATACAAAGAAACCGAGGCCAACAACCAGGCGCTGAATTCACAGGTGGAAGCCCTGAGCAAAGAACTCGCGGAATTGAAGCTCATATCGGCCGATCCAATCAAGGAACATGCCCGCAACGTCGAGCTTACCCAACAGAACACCCTTTTAGTTGGCCAAGTCCAGGAGCTATCTTCTAAAGCCAGGCAGCTTGAAAAAAACGTACAACTCCAATGGCTGCTGTATGGTGGCGCGCTGGTCTTAATCGGTCTCATTCTCGGGGTGGTATTAAAAGCTCGCCCCCGACAGCCGACGTATTCTCGTTATACATAAGTAGCCACATTAAAAAAATGAATAGTCTAGGAGCCTGTCGGGCTTAGGGGATCGACTTTCTGGAATTATTTCGAGGCCTCAAGGGAGGGGCAAAGCTCTTGGGCTTCCGTCTTAAAAATGCGAGATGTTCATCCCGTTGCGGTTGCATCTCTTTGAACTTCCATAGCCGCTTAAAGATCGCCCACATTTCATTCTTATGGATCACCGCAAGATCATAGGCGGGCGTGGCCCGATTGGCCTCATCCACGATACACTGAGCCTGGTGACCAAATCTTTTGTTGCCAAAATGGCCGTATTTTTTCATAACTTTCTCAAGAGTGATTGTGAACAAGTACGTCTATCATTGGTTGTCTATAGTTTTTACGATAGCGAGCAATTCTGATTATGGCTAACTCCTCGCAGGACAAGGTTAAGCCTATTGTTATCAGTTTTCTTTTATTCTACTTTGCTCGAATCCCCTGGCTCGAACCTGTTGATTTGACACAGGGGCTTGGATGTCGGTGGGCAAACAAATGGGCCAAAATGATTAGCCAACAAAAGATGTGCCCCCCAACTGACAACTTGTTAGGAGAAATCCCCCGCGGGAGAGATAGACCAGTGGGTTTACCAAAGCCTTTTCAAGGCCCCCCTCACCCTCAGTGGCTTAGTCACACGGTTTCCATCAGTTCACCAAGGCCTGCTGGTTGGTCTCTTCCCCATGTGAAAATGACTTAGGAGTGGGAGCACATTATCGAACAAAAGCCATCGAATGATTGCCCTCCAATCGATGAGCTAATTCGGTGAGGGTTCCGGCAGCTAGGCTCTCGGGATGTGAGAGAACCAAAGGGGAGCCTTGCCTGAGGGCAAGCAGGGACAGATCGGATGCTCGAGTCATCGTTCCAGCGATCTCACAGCCAATTTGTTTTCCAATATCCGATAAGGCCAGTGAGGTGGCTTCTCCTCGCTGAACAATCGTTGCGCAAATCTTTTCTTTCCCAATTCCCCACTCCTGTATGAGTTGGACTGTTTGTTGCCCGAAAGCAAGGCAGACGGGATCAGGTTCCAGCACCATTACCAGAGAATCACAACATTCAATGATGGCCCGGTTGACTAGAGAGGGATAGCAGGCAAGATCAATTATAGTGTAGTCCGCCATCCCAGATAGCCCTTCTACTATAGCCTTGGCCTGATTTGGTTGGACTTCTTGGCACATTGCCATGTTTTGGGAACCTAGTAGTACTTGCAACCCACTAGAGTGAGCGATAAGGCGTCTGCTCAGTTGGTGAGCATCAATTTCCTCGGACTCTGAATTCAGCAAATCGGCTAAAGTTCGATTCGGGGAAAGGTTTAATTGGAAGGCAAAGGTGCCTAAGGATGATCGCACTTCCGCCGCAATAACCTTTTTTTGATTTTTCACTAACGCAAGGGCGACATTCAGTGCGACCGTGGTGGTCCCTACCCCACCCTTGACCCCTATAAATCCTAGAACCTTCCCATGGCTTACTGACTGGGGCTTGCTTAATCGAATTGTGCGATTCAGAAGAGCTTCGACACGAGCCAGCATTTCTTCGGTTTCAACTGGTTTTGTGATGTATTCATCTGCGCCAGCCTTCAATCCTTTCACTTTGTCGGGAACTTGGGTTCGGCCGCTGAGCATAATAATGGGCACGTTAATAGTTGCTGGATTGGCCCTGATTTGTTCACAAACTTCCATGCCGCTTAGATCCGGCAGCATCACATCAAGAATGACCAGGTCGGGGGGAGCAGCCAGAATATTATTCAGGCCTTCCCTCCCGGTCTCAGCCGTTTCGACTTCATATCCATCTGCCTGGAGGGCGTAGGTAAGCCAGTACACTATATTTGGTTCATCATCTACAATTAGTATTTTTCTACTCATTAGACCTCCACCTCCATCTCCTTGATGGCCTTAATATTTGAATTACATTCTTTCAAACTAGAATCGTTGGAATTTCCCCGAGGAATGGTAAAAGAAAAGGTCGTACCTTTTCCTATCTCACTTTCTACATGAATTTCTCCCCTGTGAGCCTCCACGATTTTCTTGGCAATGTATATTCCCAGCCCCGATCCGGCCCCCGCTCGTTTGGCTGCAGTATCGCCTTGAAAAAATTTACCAAATAATTTTTGTTGATCTTCCTGGGAAATGCCCTGACCCTGGTCAATGATCTTCACGGACACATGCGCCTCTTCCACCTTTGCCTCTAAGAGGATGGGCTTTCCCTGATCCGAAAACTTAATGGCGTTGCTCAGGAGATTCGTCAAGACTTGTTCCAAGAGGTGTGGGTCGACCTGTATCATCAAGGATGTGTGCGACAGCGCTAATGATAAAGTAATGTTCTTTGACTGGGCTAAGCCTTTTACGGCCTCAAGCGAATCTCTGAGTAATTGACATAAGTCAAAATTCTCAAGGTTCACCTGAAAAAACCCCGATTCCCATCGAAATCCATCGAGAAGATCGTTTACCAGTCCTGCCAGACGCTTCGTGTCATCGTAAGCCCTGGTGATGAATTCGGCTTGAATGGCAGGGTCAGGAACGAGGCCCTTGGCTAATAATTCCAGATAGCCACGAAGGGACGTGATGGGAGTCCGGAGTTGGTGAGACACATTGGCAATAAAGTCTTCCCGCATCTGGATGACTTCCCGCTCGGCCTTCTCGTGCTCTTTCCTTGCGCTGATATCAATAACCGAGGCGAGGACGAAGGTACCTTCGTCGGTGGTGACCGGGTTCAAGCCGATCTCGACGGGGAATTCGGAACCGTCTTTCCGAAGACCATAGAGGTCGCGGCCACTGCCCATCTGCCGAGGGGTAGGATTTTGAAAGAAGGCCATTCGCTTGCCAGGATGCTGTTCGCAGAAGCGGTTGGGCACGAGCCGTTCGATGGTTTGGCCTAGCAGTTCGTCCTTGGCATAGCCAAATTGCCGACCTAGCTGCTGATTCGCCAACACAATGGTGCCTTGGTCATCAATCATGAGCATGCCGCTGGGGGCCGCTTCGATGACGAGCTGGAATTTGGCTTCCGCGCGTCTGCGCTCCGTAATATCGATGATAGAGGCGAGCACGATGGTTTCATCGTCGGTCATGACCGGGTTCAAAGCGATCTCGACGGGGAATTCGGAGCCGTCTTTCCGGAGGCCATAGAGGTCGCGACCGCTGCCCATCTGCCGAGGGTTCAGGTTCTGGAAGAAAGCCGTTCGCTTGGCGGGATGCTCGGCTCGAAAGCGGGCAGGCACTAAGCATTCAATTGGCTGCCCCACGAGTTCGGCCGGGGAGATATAGCCAAATTGACAGGCAAGAAGCTGATTGGTTAGGACCATGATCCCATGTTTGTTGACCATGACCATGCCGCTCGGGGCGGCCTCGACGAAGGCCCGAAAATATGTTTCTTGTTGTTTGTTTTGTGCCAGGCGCTGGCGCAGTTCAAGTTGTGCGATGACTTGGCGGCTCAAGGCTTGGAGGGCTTGTTGTTGTCCTGTGGTTAAGGTCCGCGGTTGGCGATCAATGACACACAAGGTGCCAATGTTTTGGCCCTCTGGCGTGTGCAGAGGCGTCCCGGCATAAAACCGGATTTTGGGGTCTTGAGTCACCAAAGGATTGTCGGCGAACCGTGGGTCCTCGGACGCATCGGGAATTTCAAAGATTTCCTTTTCCAATATGGCGTGGGCACAAAAAGCGATATCTCGTGGGGTTTCTGAAGCGGTGATGCCCACCTTGGATTTAAACCATTGACGATGGTCATCAATAAGGCTAATGAGCGCGATGGGGGTTTGACAAATGTGGGCGGCCAGTTGAGTCAGGTCGTCGAAGTCTTGTTCGGGGAGGGTATCGAGGACGTGATAGGCCTCGAGGGCCTGAAGCCGTTGGGATTCATTTGTTGGCAATTGGGCGGCGACCATCTGTTGGCTCCATTGTTCCTTTGTTCTTTTTCGGGCAGTTTCTACTTCTTCTTAAGGTTCTTAAGAGTTTTTTCTATTTTTTTCGTGTAAAAATCGCTGCCGATCTAGGGGAGGCGAGTAAAGCACCATAAGTGACCGAGTTTGGGTTCCGTCTCTGGAAGGAAATGATTTTCAGATATGGTGTTGGAAGTGATCAGTGTGGTGACACCAGAATCGGGTTGGGCTGAATGATTATCCTCAAGGCGTTGTGGTCGCTGAGGATACCTTTGAGGGGAAGAACATCGGGGTGGTCAGTTTGAAGTCTTCTGGCCGCGATCAAGTCCGGTCCCTTCTGATAGATCAGCGTTAAACCATTTTGAACGAGAAACTCCTCTAAAATGGCTTCATCCTGTCCTTCCAAGTCGGGGCGAAGGTTCGAGTCCATGCCGATCAGTAGGGATGCATCGGGGGGAACCAATCGTTTCAAAGCCGTCGTCATTTGCCTGAACTGTCGGGCTCGGGCGTCAATACTGTCTTGCCCACGGCCCGCGTCCATATGACTATTGAGCGCCCAAAATGTTGGGAATTGCACGAGCTGGAACCCTTTGGAAAAAAAATCATCGGCTTTATTGAGGGCGGTGTTCCAACCCGCGAACGTCTCATACGGTTCGGCATAGACAGACTCGGGTGCCTCCCGAGCCAACATCAGCAAGCCAGGACTCAGACAAATGTCACACATCATCCGTAACGGCCACCAATCCCCGCCGCCCCCTTCGGAAAACAAGGGATGATCGGCCCAGGTATGCCCTGTATATCGGGCCAGTTGTGCGGGTCGCACGAAGGCTTCTTGGAACAGGACGAGGTCGTATCGGGAGGCCAGGTCGCCAATACACGCGACTTCACCCTCAGTATGGGCATCGGATGAAAACAGCGAACCAGGCAGGAGCCGGTCATGAATATTCCACACCAGCACATGCAGCCCTTTGTTCTCCGTGGCATCGGGAATATCCCTCTCCTGAATTCCCGCCTGCCGTTGCCAATCTGTGCCACACGTGGCGGTCAATGCGGGTTTTGTCTCAAACTTCCCCACACAGGCCATCAGCAGAGTGAGCACCATCAGGGCTGCCACGATCATGCTGTCTGAACACCATCTCTTTCTCAGATTGAGCATCAGTTTTTTTCTTGGGTGTCAGGG
>JAOUNC010000453.1 GCA_029881175.1 Nitrospirota bacterium
GCACCGGACGGATATCTGGTTCTTCAATAATGATCACTCAGCGCCGAGGGCTTTGGCGGCTTTTTCCACATCCTTTTGTTTGACCCACAAAATGGCCCCGCAGCGTCCCGCGCCACCTCGCACGGCCGCAGCGGCACGTATGTTGATTTTCGCTTTTGCCAGTTTCTCGGCATAGGGAACAAAGGCTCCCACTTGATCTTTACCATCGATGAGAAAACAGGCTTTGGGACCTTTAATCTTCCATTTGGCCTTTTTGGCGGCCGCCGTAAACTTGGCAGGGTCGACGGGCACACAATCGACTTGGGCTTTGCCGTTTTTTCCCGGAAAAGCCAGAAAGGCCAACAGGTTGATCTTGGATTGTTGTAGGCATTCCAAGAGCTTGATTCCTTGTCCTGCTTTATGGGGAACCATCATTTTGTAATACTTGGCAAGGTGAACGGAATTGGACATGGGGACCTCCTTATGATTAGAAAAGTTTGTGAATCTTTCGAGTGCTTGAATGTCGTTTCCTTCATATGATTGATGGACATAGGCGCAAAGAGTAGTATTTGAAATCTCCCGTCTCGTAAGGCCTACGGAACAAATGCGCTCCCTTGGATCGTTAGGGTTTGGTTTTCAATGTGGACTTTCGCGCCCACAAACAGATTGGCTAGCCAGGCACTGGTTTGGACATGTTCCGTGACCTGAGGGATGATGAATCGGCTTTCTCCTTTTGCGAGAGCGGCAAAGGGAATGATTTGATCGGCGGCAAACCGGTCGACGGTGGCGCCGGTGCTGAGATCGGACAACAGGTGGTTTGCCACATGGTGGCCAATCGCTTCTGATCGTCTCCGGGGTGCTCCGGCACGATCAGCACCCAGTCGTACCTCCCCTGAACAATCGGCGAAGACAGCCAGCGCCGCTCCGGCCTGTTGAGCTGTGCTATCTTCCATTCTCTCGATATCCGATTCATATCCAGCTTGGCTCAATCGTTGCGTCACTGTATCGGCCATTCGGTGACTGACGCGACGTTCTGCCAGATGCGAGGCAAGCGCAATCCCCCATATTCGTTGGACAGGCCCCTGAGAGTCCAACCTGAGTGGGCGAAGCGTTTTGCATACTGGCTGGACCCGCAGTGACAATGATCCATTTCCCGTCGGCACATATCCCGGCCGTTCCATCGTGAGGGTGGACTTCAGTCCCATTTTGTTGAGAAGAGGAAGGATCACATGCTGTAAGTGAAAGACGGACGGCGCAAAATCCTGAAAGAGCCCACCATGTATTTCGATAACCGTTGGCGTCGCTTTGAACGCCAGAACGGGAAGTACTCCTAACGCTAACATGGTGGTTGAGCCAGCCGAGCCAATATCCCAACGATATGCTTCCTGTTTCACACTTGGCCCTGGCTCAAAATGGATTTCCTGTGAACCTTCGCAGGCACCTTCCGTTTTTCCATTGATCAGTTCCCTGATAGCTTCGACCACCCGTACATGTTGCCGACGAAGTCCAGGCTTAGACCGTTTCGCGCGGGCACGGACAAGATGTATAGGAATGCCAGTCAATGCAGAAAATGCTACGGCCTGCCGGACAATGGCTCCGCTCCCTGAATAACTCGACCCATCAATGGTCAGCATGAAAGAAGACGTGATTTCCTTCCGTGAAGTCTTGCATGATCGTGCGCACATGGATGATGGTCCGTTGCATGTCTCCCTTTCCTTGGCTGTCACAACCCGAACGGGAAGGTATCTGGAATAGCGTTGCTCGTATCTCTTGCTATGGCATCAACTGCCCGCGTTTCATCAAACCAGATATATTCATCAAATTGGTGAGGTAATGAGGCATAAAAATAATGGCTCTGCAACTCCGTTTCAGGTCGATAGATGACACCAATCGCACGTTCCAGACGTTCTTGAAGGAGTCTGTCACGGGTGATGTCCTTGAGCGGTTCCCTGAGAGGCAGGAGGAAGTTGTCGGTCTTCACTTCATGACAGACATGCTCATAACTGTCTCGATGCGAGGGCTGAACCTGCTTGATTTCCATTGGGCCACCCCATTCCGAGGCCGCGGCAACCGTCCCATGGTCGGTGCCAAAGCCAATCAGATAGGCCTCATCCTCAAAGGCCTGCCGTACAAGTTGTCCGATATTCAACTCACCGCGAGCACTCATTTCTGTGGCCCGTGCATCCCCGATATGTGAGTTATGTTCCCAGATCACGGCCTTGGCATCCGGGCCTCTGAAGTTGAGAACAGACTGCAAGGTTTCAAACATGTGCTGGTCTCGTTGATTCCACGAGTTATTCTCAGCGTAGTACATGGTGCGATAATAGTGTTCGGCATTGCTGACCACGCGGGCATTTTGTTCTGCGTCGAAAAAGCGTTCTCCATCGGCTTGAGAATAGTCCATGCGTTTATTATGTAAGTCTTGTAATGTCGCCAAGACTTCTTTCTCACATGTCCGGTACTGTTGTATAGACTATGGACATAGGTAACAGATGTACCGGAGACATGGGTAACACTTTTGGCGTCTGTGGCATGCTGCCATCTCCATCTTTACCAAGGAGGTCGGTATGCCCTGG
>JAOUNC010000066.1 GCA_029881175.1 Nitrospirota bacterium
TTTTTTGACATCTTTTATTTTTTTGGTTTTTTGGTGCCTAGGGGCTAGGTAAATGGCTGTTTTCGTTCTTGACAATTTTCGATACAATGAATTAAATATACTATTCCTATCGTTTTAGTATGAATTAAGCAATGAACCGATTTCCCATTAAAGTGACGTACGGAATTATGGCCACAATCGAGCTTGCGCGCCATGGCCGGTCAACCCCGCTTCAAGCGAAGACCATCGCTAAGCAACAAGGCATTCCTGCTCGATTTATTGAACAAATCCTTCAAGGGTTGAAGCAGGCGGGCATTGTGCGAAGTCTTCGAGGCGCTCAGGGGGGATATACGCTAGCTCAAGACCCCCAACAAATATCCTTGGCGGAACTGGTCAATTCAATGAACGGGGCAGGAAGGCCATCATCCATGGCAAATGGATCAACGGAGCAGAGTGAAAATCCGCAGGCCTCGAACACACTTCTGTCAAACATTTGGGCACAAGTTCAGGAAGCCGAACAAGCGGTTCTTCGAGTGATTTCACTTCAAACCTTGGTCGAGCAGTATCAAAAGCTCGAATCCCAGCGCAGCTTGATGTATCATATTTAGCTTCGCTATTGATAAAAAGATTCACGGTATCGCCGAACGCCCTTAATACAAGATGTTTACGCGCCCAATTTAGCCCTTCTGACCACTATCTGCCATTTGGAGAAAGACCATGAGCACCTCACCAGCAACTACCAGACCTCCCATTCAGACGATTCCCATTCCTCAGGAAATTCTTGAGGAAATTGAAACCTTCGAAGATGAGGTGGCTCGACTTCAATCCGGTGATACCCTACTTGATACCTTTAAGCCCTTTCGCCTGCAATACGGCATCTACGGACAACGCCAACCAGATGTCCAAATGATCCGCATCAAAATTCCCTTTGGCGGACTCACAGCCAATCAATTACGGCAGGTGGCTGATATCACCGATACCTATGCGACGGGCGTCGGTCATGTGACGACTCGCCAAGATATTCAATTACACTTCGTGCCGCTTTCCCAAGTCGGCACCATTATGCGGAAATTGGCAGAAGTAGACTTGACGACACGGGAAGCCTGCGCCAATACGGTTCGAAACGTCACCGCTTGTGCTCTCGCTGGCGTCTGCCCGGGAGAGGTCTTCGATGTCACACCCTATGCCAAGACGGTGGCGTATCATTTATTGAGAAATCCGCTGAACCAAAGTCTCCCCCGGAAATTCAAAATTGCCTTTTCCGGCTGCAAGCAGGATTGCGCGTTGACCCCCATTCACGACGTGGGTTTACTGGCCGCACGGAATGCCGAAGGCACCATTGGCTTCAAGATGGTCGTCGGGGGTGGATTGGGGTCCACTCCTCGCCTCGCAAAAACGCTTCGGGAATTTGTCCCAATGGAAGAACTCATTCCCTCAATCGAAGCCATGTTGAAGGTGTTTGATAATTTGGGCAATCGCAAAAATCGTAGCAAGGCCCGAATGAAGTTCATCTTGGATAAATTAGGTTTTGAGGAATTCGCGCAACGCTGGAAAGACACGTATGAGAGCATGATTCAATCTGGTGCCACGAAGTTGGGATTGATCCCGGGTCTGTACCCTGATGATCCCCCACTCATGATGCCTACAAAAAACGGGAATGGCACATCGGCCCCAAGCAACGGGAATGCCCAGATTCATGGCTCGTCACAAAATGGCGCGACGACGTCCTCTCCCGATGACTACAGGGCTTGGTGCGCAACCAATGTCATCGCGCAACGCCAACCAGGATTTAACGCTGCCGTTGTTCGACTCCCTTCTGGTGATATCACGACGGAACAAATGTTCGTGTTGGCCGATCTGGCTGATCGCTATGCCAACGGGAATACCCGAACCACTATTAGCCAAAACATGATTGTTCGATGGATTTCGGATAACCAGCTCCCTCACTTTTATGATGAATTGGTGGCTCATGGATTAGGCGATCCTGGAGCCGAATGTGTCGAGGACATTGTCTCCTGCCCTGGGACGGATACCTGTGGATTGGGCATCACATCCTCCAAGGGCCTTGCTCGAGCCTTAGCCGAAGTATTTCCGGCCGGCAAAACACCTGATGACCTCAAGGGCGTCGATGTCAAAATTAGTGGATGCCACAATTCCTGTGCCCAGCATCATATTGCGACGATTGGTCTGCATGGAGTCGGTAAACGCATTGGAGACCATGTGGCTCCAGTGTATGAGCTGCATCTAGGTGGTCAAGTCAACGGCACGGCGAAAATTGGGCAATTGATTGTGAAGGTGCCGGCGAAAAATGTACCCGCCGCTGTCCAGCATCTATTGGACCTCTATCGACGAACACGAAATGACGGAGAATCGCTCCAGACCTTTATCAATCGAACGGGCAAAGCCACGCTCAAAGACGAACTCATTCCGTTTACCATCCTGCCTTCATACCAGGAGGATCAGGAATTTTATTTCGATTGGGAAGGAGACGAGGAATTTTCGGTCGAGGATTTAGGGCCGGGTGAATGTGCCGGTGGCGCACTGGAGATGATCGATAATCGAATCCTTGAGGCCGAGCAAGGGCTCTACCAAGCACGGCTCCTGGCAGACAAACACCAATATGCCATCGCCATCAATTTAGCTTACCGCGCGGTGGTTTCTGGCGCGAAAGCCATTCTCGTAACAGAAGGCATCGATCCCAACACCGATGCCGATACCTTAATGGAATTCGACACCATGATTCGCGCGAAAAATCTCATGCCAGCTGAATACCATAACGTGGCCACAAAATTCGGCGATCTCGGCACCAAAGACGCCTCCGCAGACTTTACCCAAAGCAAACTCACCTTTGCCAAAGGGTTTGTCGACGTTTGTCGAACGGTCACGGAACAAATCGGGCAGGATCTGAAACTTATCCCCGTGGAATTGGGAGCCGAACAAACCGCACCCCCGACAGTTACACCCGCTCACCCCGAGCCACCGCCTTCCTCGGCTGGAAATGCCGAGGTCTATGACTTACGAGGCGTGGCCTGTCCCATGAACTATGTGAAAACGAAATTAAAATTAGAAATGATGGACGACGGCGAACAACTGGAAGTCTGGCTTGATGCCGGCGACCCCATTCGCAACGTCCCGGCCAGTCTTCGAAATGATGGGCATAAAGTGCTCCAGCAAGAACCTATGGATTCTGATCAACAACATTTCAAAGTCCTTGTCGAAAAGGTTGAGGGCTAGAGCTGGCCATGCTGTCTCCATCCGTCAATACACAACCCTCGCCGGACGCGCTGGCAAAATTGAGCCAATCGCTTGAAGGTCAGACCCCAAGCCAGATTCTGGAAACGGCATTGGCGCAACATGGGCCTCGCATCATTTTGGCCTGCAGCTTTGGCGCAGAGGATGTCGTGCTTGTCGACATGATGATGCAGATCAACCCCCGAAGCATGCTGTTTTATCTGGACACCGGCTTTTTATTTCCCGAAACCTATGCCGTTCGCGATCGAATCATCAACCATTATCAATTATCAGACGAACAAATTATCCAGATGACCTCGGCACTGAGCCCAGCCGAGCAAGCCGCACAACATGGCGAAGGGCTCTGGCTTCGAAACCCGGACCAATGCTGCGAGATCCGCAAAATCGAACCCTTAAGGCGTATCCTCAAAGATTATGCCGCATGGATCACCGGGATTCGGCGCGATCAATCTCCTACCCGCGCCAATGCCGGCCTGGTGGAGTGGGATGCCAAGTTCGGCCTGGTGAAATTCAATCCGCTGGCCACATGGTCATGGAACCAGGTTTGGGAATATATTCGCACGCACCAGGTGCCCTACAACGAACTTCATGACCGGCATTTTCCAAGTATCGGCTGTACCCACTGTACCGCTCCCGTCATGCCCGGCGAGGATCCACGATCAGGACGTTGGCAACAGTCGGAAAAGACCGAATGCGGGCTCCATCGCTCGGGAAGTTGAGCAGTACACACCATCGTTCACCACATAGATAACGTGAGAGTTGGAGGCAATCAGTGAAAAAAGTGGCGGTTATTATTACTCGTGGAGGATTTAACAACCTCCTGCAAGCCTGTGAATGGATAGCCCTCGCGGCCGCGAGCGGAATAGAAGTCAGTGGATATTTCCGGGATGAAGCAGCCGGCCGCATGAGCCAAACCAAAATCAAAGAACTCACCATGTCAAAAGGCTATCAAGGTCGAGAGTCGTTCATGCGTGACCTGTTACGTGAGGAAAAGAAAGCGGATCTCTGCGGTATTCTTCAACAGGTCAAAGAAACCGGAAACGTGAAGTTATCAGTCTGTAAAGACTCTCTTCGCTATTTTAATTTGAGACCAGAAGACCTGATTCCCGAATTAGACGAAGTCCAAACCGCCGAAGCCTTTTGGAAGGAAGCCGTCCTCCCGGCAGACCAGGTGTTAACGTTTTGATAAATACCCTTTCTATGGACCAACTGATTGCCAAAATCGGCAAGGGGCTAAAAGGCGCCAAGGACTTAACCTGGGAAGAGGCGAAATTCGCCCTAGTCGCCATGATTGAGGGACAAGCCACGGCCGTCCAAATTGGGGCCTTTCTCATGGCGATGCGAATTAAAACCGAATCCATCGGAGAATTGGCTGCCTTTACGGCAACCGCTCGAAAGTACGGTGCCCCGATTCAATTTCCCGATTCCACGCACAGGGTCGATATCCCGCTGTATGCAGAGAAGCATAATACGATTCATGTCGTGATCGCTGCCTCAATTGTCGCCGCTGCCGCTGGCGCAAAAATGTTCATGCATGGGGTGGATAATCCATGCCTCGACTACGATCTTCATCATCTCCTGCAATATTTGAAACTGCCCATTGCCCAGTCAGCCCATGAAGCGATTGAGCAGGGAACCCAACAGCCTTGGGTCTACATGGATCTAGCCGGGTACCACGCCCCGTTAACCAAGTTATTAGATCTTCGCCAGGAGTTCGGCTTACAAAATCTGGCACATCAAATTGCCAGACTGCTCAATCCTGCTCAGCTCCCCTCACAGGTTATTGGGATTGCGCATCCTCCCTATCTCAGCAAAATGGTGGAAGCCCTGGATATGCTGCAAACCCCTCGAGCCCTCATTATTCAAGGGGTGGAAGGGTTTCCGGAACTTTCCTTATCCGCATCTTCATCCGCCCGTGAACTACGGAGTGGGCACATTTCTCCCTTAATCTTCCGCCCGGAAGATGCCGGATTCCGGTTTGGGTCCTTCCAAGCCATGAGCAGCAAAACGGGATCACTTGATCCTACCGCCGCTTCAGGGAGGCTGGAACGCGAAGGACAGACTATTGTCCAATTGCTGGGAAATCGCCTACAAGGTGATCAGCGCGCCTGGGTCATTTTTAATGCGGCGTTACTGATCTATGCGGCAGGCCTAGCTCCGTCTCTGGCCAAGGCGACACCTCTGGCCCATGACATGCTTGATTCGGGAAAGGCCAACGCCTTGTTTCAGAATCTTGCCGCCACACCAGCTCGTCCATCTCAACGCCCTGACTCACTCTCATCACCGATGGTGACTGCATGAAACACATTCGTCAATTAGAAGATCAAAGCGTCTATATTCTCCGCGAAGCTTATAAGAATTTCGATAACCTGGCCATGCTGTGGTCCATGGGAAAAGACTCCACAGTGTTATTGTGGCTGGCACGCAAAGCGTTTTTTGGACATGTCCCCTTTCCCCTGCTCCACGTGGATACCAGTTACAAAATCCCGGAGATGATTGAATATCGTGACCGACTAGCTCGGGAATGGCGATTAAACCTGGTTGTCGGCCAAAACAAAAAAGCCTTGGCCGAAGGAATGAATCATGAAAAAGGCCGCGTCGCCTGTTGCACCGCATTAAAAACAGAAGGGTTGAAACTCTTGCTCGCAGAAAAAGGGTATACCGGAGTAATTCTGGGCGTCCGATCCGACGAGGATGCGACCCGCGCCAAAGAACGCTATTTTTCTCCTCGGGATAAAAATAACGAATGGGATTTTCGCGATCAACCGCCTGAGCTCTGGGATCAATATAAAATTACGTTTCCGCCTGGCACGCATATTCGCATTCATCCCTTGCTGGATTGGACGGAAATTAATATTTGGGAATACATCAAACTGGAAAACATTCCCTTCTTAGATAATCTCTATTTGGATCAGGGAACCGGACAACGCTACCGCAGCCTAGGATGCGCGCCTTGCACGTCTCCCATTCAATCCACTGCCAAAAACGTCGATGAGGTCCTCATTGAGTTGCGGAACAGTCACGTGGCCGAACGAGCCGGGCGTGCACAAGACGAAGGGCGCGGCATGGAACAATTACGCAAAGACGGGTATATGTAGTCATGACGACCGAAACCACCAGCCAAGAACGCATGAATATTGTCATCGTGGGACATGTGGATCATGGCAAGTCCACGTTGCTGGGTCGTTTGTATGCCGACACCGGAACGCTCCCGGAAGGCAAAATTGAAAAGATCCAAGCTATTTGCCGTCAGCAAGGCAAGGAGTTCGAATATGCCTTTTTGTTCGATGCGTTCCTGGAAGAACAGCAACAAGGCATTACCATTGATACCGCTCGAACATTTTTTACCTGGGGCAACCGACAATACATCATCATTGACGCACCAGGACACAAAGAATTTTTAAAAAATATGGTGTCGGGTGCCGCCCGCGCTGAAGCAGCCCTACTGATCATTGACGCTCTGGAAGGGGTACGTGACCAATCCAAGCGCCACGGTCTCTTGCTCTCCATGTTAGGCGTGAAACAAGTGACTGTCATTGTGAACAAAATGGACCTGGTCAATTATCGGGAAGATACCTTTCAAGCCATTGAAAAAGAATATCGTCAATTTCTGACCCAATTAAATGTTATTCCTCAATACATTATTCCGGCTAGCGCCAAACAAGGCGTCAATATCACCAAAGTGAGTCCTGAAACCCCATGGTATACCGGGCCCTCCGTCCTGGACTCCTTAGCGCATTTCCATTTAGAGGCCGCACGGAACGAAAAAGCGCTTCGTTTCCCACTCCAAGACGTCTATAAGTTTGATGCCCGCCGTATTTTGGTGGGACGCATTACAGCCGGACAACTCAAAATCGGTGATCGCCTAGTCTTTTCTCCCACGAATAAATCAGCCAGCGTCAGATCCATTGAAGCCTTCAACATTGATTCCCCTCCGACGCAGGCCACAGCGGGCCAATCAGTAGGCATCACGTTGGATGAACAAATTTTTGTGGAGCGTGGTCATATCGCCACGCATGAGGACGCTCGCCCATTAGTCTCCACCAGAATTCGTGCTAACCTGTTTTGGTTAGGAAACCGTCCGCTCGAAACCCGGCGAACCTATACCTTGCGGCTTGCCACACGAGAAGTACCCTGCGAAATTGTCGCCATCCATCGCATTGTCGATGCCACAAATTTAGACGACCGGCACACGCAATTGACCGTCCTTCGAAACGAAGTCGCCGATATCACCTTACGGACGAAGGCGCCTTTGGCTTTTGACCTCTATGCCGATTTCGAAACAACGGGTCGTTTCGTGTTAGTCGATCATTACGACGTCGCAGGCGGTGGCATCATCACGGAGTTGGTGCCAGATGAACAGGAGGATTTTCGAACGGAAGCACGGGAGCGTGATTCGGCCTGGGTGACTGGCGACGTGGGCGCTGAAGATCGTGCAGAACGCTATGGACACCGAGCCGCCGTCATCCTCCTGACAGGACCTGACACAACCGCAAAGGGTTTTCTGGCTAGAAAATTAGAAACCGTATTGGTCGCAGAAGGTCGACATGCCTATCTCCTGGCCGCCGAGAACTTACAACGCGGACTCGACGCCGACCTTCAGGACTCCAGGCCGGAAGAAATGGTTCGCCGGTTTGGAGAAGTGGCACGGTTACTGACGGACACCGGCTCATTAGTCATCACCACAACCAATGCCTTTCAGCAAGCCACCAAAGATATCGTGCAAACGGTCCAAACTCTGGTCAACCCAACTCCCGTCATCACCATTCACATGACGAAAGATCAGGCCGGGCCTCAACCAGACGTGGATCTCATTTTTGCGGGCCCCGAAGACTTTGATGCCTGTACTCACCAAATTGTCGAGACCTTAAAACGCAAAGGAATTCTTGCTGAATTGAGTGGATCGCAACCTGCCTTTCAGTTTTCCATTTAAACTTGAGTTGATCTTCCCGCTAAGGGCAACGGTCAAAAAGTGTTGAACGAATCACCTGATCATTGTAAACTTGCCTGCGAAATGACGACACGATCTCAAAACACCTAACGCTCTACCCCACAACAAGACCAATACCATGGACAAAGTTGTCGATTATATCAATGTCACCAATGTCATCCCTCCACAGATGTGTGAAGAGGTGTTGAAAGACATTCAAGCCAAGGAATGGACAAAACACTCCTGGTACGCCTACTCCGGGAACGATTATTCCTCCAAACCTGACAAAGAACTCGACGTCTTGAGCGCCACTCAAGAATTACACGATGCGCTAAGCCCATATGTTTTTCAAGCACTTCAAGCCTATATGCTCAAGTACGTTCCCCAAGAAGACGAACGGATCAAAGGTTTCATCAAAACCTTCACCCCTATTCGATTTAACCGCTACTCAACGGGCACTATGATGCGGGAGCATTACGACCATATTCATTCGCTCTTTGATGGGCAGCGAAAAGGCATCCCCATCCTCAGTATCTTAGGGGTGTTAAATGAAGGCTACGAGGGGGGAGAATTCGTCTTCTTTCAGGATTATGAAGTGCCATTGAAAGCCGGAGATATCATGGTGTTTCCCTCCAACTTCATGTATCCCCATGCCGTCAAAGAACTCACCAAAGGAGAACGGTTTACCTTTGTCAGTTGGGCATTTTAAAAATTACACTTAAAAAGACAAGGGATGTTCCCTCACGGATTCCGGCAGAAGTGTTCCCACTTCTGGCATCCATCATCTGTCATCCCTCCGTCCTTCCCGCCAGTCATTAGCAGGAACCCATCTTGAACTCTCAATCCCTGCACCCAATATCCCCATCTCGACAAAACGGCATACACAAAATACCTGCACTTTATTAATGAGTGGGGTAGCATGGCCAAGAGATCGTTGAACCTAGAAACGGCAATTGAGCGTGAAAAAGCTTTGCACGCTATTAATGGGCATAGGAAATATTTACACCTCGTGGTCACCTTACGTGTGATGAGAGATTCTAAAAATTTCCATTGTGCGTGAAGAGGTTGTGCAGACGTTCGTGATTCAACTGCTGTTTTTAGGTTCAATAACCAGATTCACACCTGATCATAATAATTCAAGCAGATGGGACAGGGGAAAGAGATAAGTCGGAACTTCCTGCAAAGAGAATGATTCCTTGCCCAACTTCCTTTCTTTCTGCCAATTGACGGAGGTGAGTGATTAGCCAACAACAGACTTGCCCTCAAGCTTAATCGGGCGGATCGCGAAAGACGGATTGCCATGCCAGGAGCGGTTCATCACATGATAGACCGCGCCCGGATAATCAATGCGGAGAGGTTGTGCCATCCAGTGAGTCGACTTCGTTCCACCTGAAACACTCAACCAAAGATTTGAATGCCTATCAGCAAAGTGCACACAACTTGATGGGTGGAGCCAGCGTGCATGCGACGAGCGCCCGATGAAACAATCGTGACACATCATGGCGACGGTTGAAGCGATAGGTATACTCTCCCACATACCGTCCCATATGCTTGTCTTTCACCCCATGATGCGTCCCATTAATCC
>JAOUNC010000454.1 GCA_029881175.1 Nitrospirota bacterium
ACCCATTCGCCCGGAAGCCTGGTGCCAGTGAACGCACAACCCCCACCGTAACCATTTTCTACTGCTGAATCCGGGTTGAATGCCGGCAGCGGCTTACGAAGGAAAGACCGTCAAACAATTGCTACTGGATTTGTCGAAAGCTCACCTGAAGGAGATGGGCCTACCCAGTGAGTGCAATGGTGAATAACCCAAAGAATGATCAGGCTGAATGTCTTTCTCCTGCATAGAAGGATCGAAATAACCAAGGATAATTGCCACGGCGAACGGACCTGATGTTGGAGGAATCCACCCTGACCTTTTCCAAGAAACCTGCAAGGAGAATGAAACGACTGAAATTGGGTTCACCCTACTCCATTTGGCGAATTGCGCCCCCCGACAAAAAGGCATTCACTAGGACCTACATTCTTTTCATAATCCGGAGGTAGATCCTATGCTTCAGGTTCGTGAACAACCGCACCCTCACACCACAGAAATCCCTACCTTGGTTGGACGGTTTGATCGTCGGTTGACGCCTGGCCTTCAGGTTCTGATTTTGTTAGCTCAAAAATCAGGCTGTTACCATCTTATTCTGGATTTCTCCCAAATCATCGACATTGACTCAAGGAGTTTTCGCCGATTCTTTCACTGGTATCACAGCATGAAATCTGATCACCTACAGGTCAGTCTGGTGAAACCTCAAGCCACGATTTGGACACCATTCCATTTGTGGCATATCTCCGAGTTAGTCAATATCCATGTATCCCTGGAGGAAGCCATGTGGAATAGCACTGCCTATTCCTAAGAGCTATCCCTTTTGTCCCGGCTTCAACATCGGGGTTGATTCTTTGATCCACTCGTCAAGTTTGATGGGGGCAAATTTCACCAGCCTGTCCATTCAGTGGGGATGGTGCTACCCCTACAAAAGGGTATACCTCCCTACCTTCAAGCCTCCCTCCGACAATCCCACATGTCCAGCAATCGGCAGTTTCCCTCTCTCATGGTGCAGAATGGATATGGCCTCGTTCCTTTGGGGAATGGTCCTGATTAATTGGCATGAGTACCGTGAAGTCTTAGAGAAGGATTCACAGTATGGAGAAACGCGATTACCCGCATAGTGAGGGAGAGTTAGCATCTCACGAAATCTGTTGGTGGTTAACCTTTTTCGCGGGAGTGGTCCTATGTCTCTGGAACTAATGCTGGCAGGATTCTGGCTCATCGGGATCGTGGCTTTCATCCTTCTCGTGGGATGGGTGTTGCACGGGCGTCGAGACGAGCAATCTTCCGAAGATTCGCTTTGTTTAAAGTCTCGACTCCTTCCCGATCCCCTTGAATCATTCCACCAACGACAAAGAAAGCGGATTCTCATCTTCAAGCGTGGCTCCCGTCTCAACTAATCCCCTGGTCGCTTCTCCCATTGTCAGCATGGGTCACAGCCTTATAGGATGGGCCTATGCCTGGTCCCCACGACTTCAAAGCTTTTTGTCTTAGGGTCAGGTCTTGCACAGTCACATATCCAATATTCGGGCAAAGCCGTGGCTCGGCTGCTTTATAGCCCCATTAGTAGCTAGAACCATTGTTTGAATTCGCATTTTCCGCCGAGATCGCGATTCGAGAAGAAAACCCGACAGGCAATGAAACGGTCCCGTTGTGCCTGCGCATTGCCGCATTGCGGAAATTGCAAGGTCCTGGTTTCAACACGATATTTTTAAGTCTACTGCTGGAGTGAGGAGAACATGCTAGCAAGCGAAAGCAAAAAGTTTGGGGCATGCAAGGGCGTCACACTTTCATCTGGGCGCAAGATTTGATGCGTTTCATAGCCGGATGTCGACGGATTGCGAAAAACTTCAAGTTGACGATCACCAATATTCACAATCCAATATTCAGGAATGAGGTGTTCCGCGTACAACTGCGCTTTATCGGTGCGATCGAAGGACAAGCTGGTTTCGGCCACTTCCACAATGAGAAGCGCTGTGGTGGGATGGGCCTGCACATAATCCAAAGGCTGACCGGGGACAACCGCCAGATCCGGCTCGGGTTCGGATGCTTCACCAAGGGCCAATGGGAGTTGCGTGCGAACGGCTACTTGCTCACCAAACGCTCGTTGCAGTTGGGCATCGAGAAAATCAATAAAGGCGGCATGCGGTGTCCCCTGCGGTGTCATGGTAACAATTTCTCCCTGAATCAATTCTACTCGTTCGTCATGGCGAAGAATGCCGCTCCGAGCCATTTGATGATACTCGTCACGGGAGAAACGTCGGATGGTGGTGGCCGTGGTCATGGAGAACTTTCCCTTCCCCCAATTAGTCTAGCAGTGGGGCAAAGAGACAACAAGGTGGATGTCGAAGCCCCTGAGACGAACTTTGAACAGGTCCGCCTTCGCTAAAAGTACTCCTGCAGATAGCCTTGCCTTCACCTTCTTTGCTGGGCTGCCAGCCGAAGCTTCGTCAAAGGCTGGTGGAGGGCAGGGGAATCGAACCCCCGACCTCAACGTTGCGAACGTTGCGCTCTCCCAACTGAGCTAGCCCCCCACTTTTTGGAACGATGGGATACTGACGTGCGAAACAGAAACAC
>JAOUNC010000455.1 GCA_029881175.1 Nitrospirota bacterium
CTGATTGAGTCGGTGCGTTCACGGTATCGTTTTATTAT
Source organism: Nitrospirota bacterium (assembly GCA_029881175.1). GTDB lineage: Bacteria > Nitrospirota > Nitrospiria > Nitrospirales > UBA8639 > Nitrospira_E. Next base: position 39 of record JAOUNC010000455.1, read on the forward strand.
TCTGGATGGTCCACCGATTCTCCCTCTTGCTGATATCAATGTGTTAAGTGGACTTGCGGATATTATCTTAATGGTGGTCCGCTCAGGGGCTACTCCTAAGGACGTGGTCCAAAAAGCCGCGGAGATCCTTCATAGGTCAAAGCCCACACGCTTGGTTCTTACCGATGCCTGGTCTGAGGGCGTGCCTTATTATGTACGCCATGGGTATGCTGCCCCTTATTCCCTCACTAGCTCAGGATGAACGAGGGAAATCTCGATTCCTCGGTCACCATCATGCCGAACACGGATGGCTTCTTACATACTCCCTTTAAATGGCTGGGTCTTAAGAAGCGTGTCTTAATTTTAGGCGATGGCAACTTGGCTCATGATTTGGCCAGAGTCTTAGTGTATGACCGGTCCCATCGATACGACGTTGTCGGTTTTCTTTCTATAAATCAATCTCGAGTGCCAGCTCGCATGGTGAACCCCACCATTATTGGGACGGTTGATCAATTATTTGAAATCTCGGAGCAGTATCAAGTGCAAAGCATTGCGGTGTGTGTAGAAGATCGGCGTGGATCAATGCCATTGGAAGCGTTATTAGATGTGAAATCAATGGGGATTGAAGTCGTTGATGGCCATCGGATGTATGAAGAAGAATGTGGGCGGTTGTCGGTCGATGAATTGAAGCCGAGTTTTTTGATTTTTTCGGCAGGTTTCAAGCGGAAACCCCTAGCAATGCTACTGAAGCGGATTGGAGACATATCGGGGGCACTTATTGGGCTGGCATTTTTGGCCCCCTTGATGAGTGGCATTGCGCTTTGTATCAAATGGGATTCTTCCGGCCCAGTTTTCTATCGTCAGACACGGGTGGGTTTGCACGGATATCCTTATGTGTTGTTAAAGTTTCGTTCCATGCGAGAGGATGCTGAGGAAAGTGGTGTGAAATGGGCTCAGCTTGGTGACGAGAGAGTCACCAAGGTTGGCTATTGGTTGCGTAAGCTCCGTTTGGATGAACTCCCTCAATTCTTCAATGTTTTAAAAGGCGAAATGAGCCTGGTGGGCCCCAGACCTGAGCGACCGCATTTTGTGCAAGACTTGAGGAAAGAAATCCCCTATTATGATCTGCGGCACACGGTGCGTCCTGGAATTACCGGCTGGGCGCAAATCTGTTTCCAATATGCCGCGTCGTTGGAAGATTCACACATAAAATTGCAATATGATCTCTATTATGTGAAAAATTTATCCTTGTGGTTGGATTTCAAAATCTTGTGTCGCACTATTCGAGTGGTGTTGCAAGGCAGTGGGGCCAGATAAGAATAAGAGTGAAGGAAAGCAGGGACTGTTGATGATGAACGCAATCAGCTTTGACATCGAAGAACATTTTCAAGTGGCCGCATTTGATTGTGTCGCACGCCGCCGCCACTGGAACACGCAAGAAAGCCGAGTAGAACGGAACACGCAAGTGATTCTCGATGTGCTGGAGGAGCGAGGGATTAAAGCGACGATGTTTATCTTGGGCTGGGTGGCTGAACGAAATAAAGACCTGGTCAAGCGCATCGTGGATGGCGGCCATGAATTAGCCTCCCATGGCTATGGCCATGAACTGATCACTGGCCAAAGTCAGAAAACCTTTCGAGAAGATGTGAGCCGGGCCAAAAAAATCATCGAAGATATTGGAGGGAAATCTGTTCTAGGGTATCGTGCCCCCACATTTTCTATTACCAAAGAAACCGAATGGGCTTTGCCGATCTTAGTTGAAGAAGGCTATCGCTATGATTCCAGCATTGTTCCGATTGTGCATGACTACTATGGAATCCCTGGGGCCAACCCGTCCATTCACACCTTAGCGACTGATTCTGGCCCTATTATCGAAGTGCCGCCATCTACATGTAAGTTAGCCGGGTTCACATTACCCATTGCTGGGGGTGGGTATTTCCGATTATTTCCCTATCCCATCCTCAAGAAACTCTTAAGCCGAGTGGAAGCCCAGGGGCAGCCACTCATTATGTACCTGCACCCCTGGGAACTCGACCCTGGCCAGCCTCGTATGCGTGGCTCAGCCCTCTCGAAATTTAGGCATTATCTCAACTTGGACAAAGTCCACGGACGTCTCTCCCAACTCCTCAAAGATTTCTCCTTCGGTCCGATTCAAGCACTCCTGCCGAGTTGAAAGCTAAGCAGCGGATGTCGTGGAAGGTGGTTGCCCTAGAACCACTTCGAGCCTTCCGTTGGTTTATCCTCTTTGTCAACGATTTTCAAGACATTATAGACATAACCTGGCTCCCATCGTCGCTGATTGTCAGGAGCTTTGACTAACTTGCAGTCATCTCACTCTTTGCAAATGTATTCGTTGAGATGAGGATGACACCTGGGCCGGTGCAAGTCATTTTCCGCCTGATCTCAGGCAAATTGAGATTCAGCAAACGGATGCATGAATGCTGAAATGATCCACGACCTACTAGGGCCAGCGGAGGTGAACGGTGGTCGATTTTTTAGGTTGCAGGGTAATTGTTTTTTTAATGGTCAAAC
>JAOUNC010000067.1 GCA_029881175.1 Nitrospirota bacterium
TTTCCTCTACCAGTTTGATGACCATTCGGCAGGTGGAGCAGGTGGGTTTTTGATAAATGATAATTTCAGACATGTATCTTACTCCTATTGAAGGTTAAAGGGGGGCACCCCGGCGACCTTGACCTCCTTTTTGAGGCCATGCTACAAGCTGTTCCGTATAGATACTAACTGTGATGTGTCAAGAATGTGTGAATTAGGATACGTAGTAAGATGAGTGACGCGACAATTTCCGAAGAGTTTTATTGTGCCACGCAAACCGAGAGAACCTTAAAGGATTTGCGTATAAAACGTAAAGGGCAGCCCGTGTACGTTATCGGTCACGAGGACCGGTATAAAGGACAAGAAGGAGTCTTTGAGTTTTTTAATGTTCGGCTCGCTGTGGTGAAATTTCCCGACGAGAAAACCTTGGGGTATGATCCTCTGGATTTATTACTGCCCTGTCAAATCAATGGGGAAGGGGTGCCATTTTTTGAAATCCGCTATTGTGAGATGTGTGATCAACTTTTCCCGTTGACGTTAGAAGAATTTCATTCGGCGAATGAACGACGTGAATGCCCTGAATGTGCCCCGTAAGGCTCGTTTGGCTGGGTGACAGTTGCTGCCCTGTAAAGATCTGCCTCGATTTTCCTCTTATTTCTTATTTTCGCTTCTACAAAAAGATCTGATCCCCTGGGCTTTCCGGCCTTTCCCCTTCATAAGGTGCCGGAGGAGGACAGGTGTATGAATAGCCGGCGTGCCGATATTAGACTAACCCGTCTCCCCACCTGAGTTTTTTTCGAAGCACTTCAAAATAGGTTCGACCGGGAAAACGGATGAGCTGCGTGCGGTGCCCTGAGGCCTGAATTTCGACCTTGTCACCTGTGATGATTTCTTGCCCCTCCTGGCCGTCCACGGTTGCCATCGCGCATTCTTGGCTTGTGAGTTGAATCGATATGGAAACATTGCCAGGGGCTAAAAACGGACGATGAGACAAGGTATGGGGGCAGATAGGATTGATCAGGAGGGCATCGACGCTCGGATCCAAAATTGGGCCATTACTTGAAAGTGAATAGGCGGTTGACCCGGTTGGTGTGGAGACAATGAGTCCATCGCTTTGTATGTTGGTCATAAAGGCATCATTGACGGAAACCGTGGTGGAGATCATCCTTGCCAAGTGCCCTTTGCTGACGACGATATCGTTTAAGGCAGAATAACTTCCGATGATCTGGTTGGCCCGTCGAATGTGAACCGCCAGCATTAAGCGGGCGTCTAATTGAAATTGTCCGGAGAATATTTTTTCTAAGGCTTCCGGGAGATCTTCGAAATTTATTTCGGTGAGAAAGCCCAGCCCACCCATATTGACTCCTAGAATGGGGATGCCACGTCGTTCCACAAGGCGAGCTCCGCTCAACATGGTGCCGTCTCCACCAAGCACGATGAGAAGATCTGCTTGTTGAGCAATACGTTGGCGCTCTGGACTATCCGGCAATAAAGATGGAGAGTCCATGGCATCCAAGAGGATGGTTTTTTGATGAACCTTGAGCCAATCCTGAACTTGCGCGACTTGCTGGCGCATGTTTGGTGCCGATGGTTTGATGAGGATGCCAACTGTTTGGAAGGTTGTCATGACTTTTGAGGGGGTGGTCTGCCACAGAAAGCCGATGGTAGTCTCTTGGTGAAGCTGATAGCAAGAGTCGAATGTCTTCAAGTGGCTAGGCAAAATTTTCCTTATTGTGAAGGCTTTCTTTGAGCCACTTTTGCTGGTAGAGTTTACACTGCATTCACCCCAGATAAGCATGTGTCTTGCTTGACAGTTTTGTGGGGGCGGGGATAGACTGAAATAGTTAATTTTCCTTATGATTTTTACTTGTTCTGAATGCACAGCTGAACGAGAAGTTTCGCGTATAATCGGCTAAAGGAGGTACAATGTTCGAACGATTTACGGATCGTGGAAGAAAAATTATCATCCTTGCCAGAGAAGAAGCGGAACGGCACCAAAACGATTATTTAGGTACCGAGCATTTGGTCCTGGCTATTCTTCGAGAGTCAGATGGCATTGCCCTGATGATTATTAAAAAAATGGGGCTTTCGCCTGAACAAATTCGTTTAGAAATTGAACGAAATCTTCCTGGCGGTGGGACGACCGTCACCTTCGGTGAAATTCCATTTAGTCCACGTGTCAAGAAAGTCATTGAGTATGGTGTTGAAGAAGCTCGTCTCTTAGGCCATAACCATATTGGCAGTGAGCACTTGCTCCTTGGTCTTCTTCGAGAAGAAGAAGGTATTGGGGGAAAAGTGCTGCGGAGTTTGGGTGCAAACCTCTTAACAGCACGGCAATTAACCGTGACCTTCCTGCGAAAAACAGGGACGAGGGAGCGTGATAAAAAAAGTAGCACTCCAGCCTTAGACGAGTTTGGAAGAGACCTGACGCAATTGGCGCAAGAAGGAACCTTGGATCCTGTCATTGGTCGGGCTGATGAGATTGAACGTGTTCTCCAGATTCTGAGTCGTCGAACGAAAAATAATCCTGCGCTTATTGGAGAGTCTGGTGTCGGCAAGACGGCCATTGTTGAGGGATTGGCCCAACGGATTATTGGGCTCGATGTTCCCGACAATCTGTTAAATCGTCGAGTCATTGCCTTGGACCTGGGTTCTTTGGTGGCGGGAACAAAATACCGAGGGCAGTTTGAGGAACGGCTCAAAGTTGTGATGAAGGAAATTTCTCAAGCTGGCAATATCATCCTGTTTATTGACGAACTTCATACGTTGGTTGGGGCGGGTGCGGCTGAAGGTTCTATTGATGCTGCTAATATGTTGAAGCCTGCGTTGTCTCGTGGGGAAATTCAATGTATTGGTGCAACAACCCTGGATGAATATCGAAAACATATTGAAAAAGATGGAGCTTTGAAACGGCGATTCCAACCCATCTATGTTCAGCCACCGTCAGTGGAAGAGACCATTAGCATTATTCATGGACTCCGCGATCGGTACGAAGAACATCATGGGGTAGAGATAACCGATGAAGCGGTTGAGGAAGCCGTCAAGCTGACTGATCGCTATATTACCGACCGGTTTTTACCTGACAAAGCGATCGACTTGATTGATGAAACCGGATCTCGTGCAAAATTGTTGACCTATGCGCTTCCGCCGGAGTTGAAGTCCTTAGATCAGGAGCTTAAGCGAGTCGCTCGAGAAAAAGAAGTGGCGATTGGCTTGCAGAATTTCGAAGAAGCCGTGAAATTCCGTGAAGAAGAAGAGCGATTCAGAAAATTATTAGATGATGCCAAGGCAGATTGGAAGAAAAAACAAGAGAAAAATCGCCCCGTAATTTCGGGTGAAGATGTGGCATTTGTCGTATCGAAGATCACCGGGATTCCTCTCTTTAGATTGGAAGAAGAGGAGACTGAAAAACTCTTGCATATGGAGGACTACCTTCATAAACGAATTGTTGGCCAGGAAGAAGCGATTTCGGCTATTTGTCGCTCTATCAGGCGGTCACGTGCTGGCCTGAAGGATGCGCGGAAACCCATTGGTTCGTTTATTTTCTTAGGACCAACGGGTGTTGGGAAAACCGAATTAGCTCGTGCGTTAGCAGAATTTTTATTCAACACCGATGAAGCCCTGATTCGTGTTGATATGTCGGAGTATCAAGAGAAATTTACCAGCTCCAGGCTCTTTGGCGCCCCTCCAGGCTACGTGGGGTATGAAGAAGGGGGGCAACTGACTGAAAAAGTCAGACGTCGTCCCTACTCGGTTGTCTTGTTCGATGAAATTGAAAAAGCCCATCCGGACATTTTCAATGTGTTGTTGCAGGTGCTTGATGATGGTGTTTTGACAGATAGTTTAGGTCGAAAGATTGATTTCAAAAATACTATTTTAGTGATGACCTCCAATTTAGGAACGCGATTTATCCAAAAAGGCGTGTCTTTAGGATTTCAACGTGAGATGGAGTCCGAGCATAATACTCGTATGCGGGGAGAAGTCTTAGGCGAGTTGAAGCGGCATTTTAGTCCAGAGTTTTTGAATCGCCTTGATGAGTTGGTTGTCTTCCACCAACTTACGAAAGAACATTTGGTGCGTATCGTTGACATTCTCATTGGGGAACTCAATGCCCGTCTTTTGGAAAGAGGAGTGGAGCTAGAGGTGACCGATGAAGTGAAGCGCTGGCTGATTGATGAAGGATTTGAGCAACAGTATGGTGCCCGCCCACTTCGACGCACCATTCAACGTTGCTTAGGAGATCCTCTCTCTGAAGAACTCATTAAGGGGCGGTTTAAAGATGCGAAGAAGATTAAGGTTGTCTTAGTTGATCACACTCCAAATTTTATTGAGGAAGAAGTCTTAGCGAGTGTGTGATTGGATTTAGGGGAACAGTGAGGATACGCAAGACCCTCAGGACGTAAAGTTCTGAGGGTCTTGTTGTTTTGAGAACGTGCTGAAAAAACCACTCAACCTCCATTTGAGCTGAGGTACGTGGATCACTGAGTGACTATATGGTCGTTCCCTATGGAACGGTGGAAATTTAAGCCTATCCTACTAGCTGGCTATCTTCAGCCAGCAGTCAAACAATTATTGTTAGCTCAATAAGTATAAAGAAACGTAACCCATGGTATTAGGAATCGAAACATCTTGTGATGAAACAGCCGTTGCGGTCTTGAATGGCGAGGGACGCATTCTCTCGAATGTCCTGGACTCTCAAGTCGCCGTCCATGCTCCATTTGGGGGTATTGTGCCGGAGTTAGCTTCTCGTCGTCATATGGAACGATTAGAGGTGCTGACCCGAGAGGCCTTGGAGCGTGCGGGTCTAACTCTATCAGACATTACAGGTATCGCAGTCACGAATCGACCGGGGTTGGTGGGAGCGCTCATTGTAGGGGTGAACTTTGCCAAAGCGTTGGCCTATGCCAGAAAAATACCGTATGTGACGGTGAATCATCTAGAAGGGCATCTCGCATCCGCCTGGTTAGCGAACCCCAATTTAGCGACTCCGGCGATGGTGTTGGTGGCTTCTGGAGGCCATACCCATTTGGCGTGGGCTCCCAATCGCGGAGAATACCAATTTATTGGTTGGACCTTGGATGACGCTGCGGGAGAAGCGTTTGATAAGGGCGCGAAAATGTTGGACTTGCCCTATCCTGGTGGTCCGGCCATTGATGAATTGGCACAACAGGGCAATCGCCAGGCGGTGGCGTTTCCCCGCCCTCAATTACATAGCGGGGATTTGACGTTTAGTTTTAGTGGACTGAAAACGTCGCTGCTCTATTTTTTGAAGAATGGAAAGAAGTCCACCGACCAACAGTTGTCGGTAGCTGATATTGCGGCGAGTTATCAAGAGGCGATTATCGAAGTTCTTGCCGCCAAACTCTGCCGTGCCGCACGTCAATATGAGGTGAAAGCGATCTCAGTCGTGGGAGGGGTGGCGGCCAATTCCCGTTTGCGGGAAAAACTTGAAGAGCAGGCTGGGGTATTCGGTTTAGATTTGACTCTGCCACCGCGTTCCTTATGTACGGATAATGCGGCCATGATTGCCGCAGCTGGATTAGGGAAATTGCAACGGCAGGAATTCGCCTCATGGGATGAAGATGCGATATCGACCGTACAATGTAAACATGAGTTTTTTGCAAAGGCCGCGATACCCACGTAAGGGCGTTGTCAGCTAACGAAGGAGCCAACATATTCCTACCGTACTTGGGAATCTCCATGGGCTAAAAGCCAATCATATCAGCCGGATGGAGCACTTATATCGTCGGCGCATTCCACCGGAAAAAGTCGTGACCTTAGATGTGGCTCGTGAATGTGCCGATCTGACATTTGAAACCAGACGGCAAATTGGGTTACTGGTCAATCGGCAGGGTCAAATTGAATCGGTCATTATTGGCAATGGGCAGGAATTAGAAATTCCCAATTTATCACGGACTCGTTCGGGTCTTCGGTTGTTACGTGGCGTGCGTTTGGTCCATACGCATCTGAAAAATCAACCGCTGACGCAGGATGATCTTACCGATTTGGCGCTGTTGCGACTGGATTTGATTGTGGCGCTCGGAGTTGGAAAATCCGGTGGACTGCAAGATGTGTATGTGGCGCATAACGTGCCCAATTCCACTCATGACCAATCCTATAGACAATTAGAGCCCTGTGCCATTCAGTCGATACAATGGAATTGTCAGGAATTTATTCAATCCCTTGAACAGGACATTCTGAAAAGTTGTCATGTATCCAAGGAAGGGATTCGTGAAGGGCGCGCGCTGTTAGTCAGTGTGGGGACAGGGCATACGTCCTTTCAACAAGAGCGGCTTGAGGAACTTCAAGAATTAGTGCGAGCGCAAGACGTCGAAGTATTGGGATGTGTAACGCAGCGTCCAGGCTCTATCCATCCGAAATATGTGGTGGGTTCAGGGAAAATGAAAGAGTTAGCGATTCAAGCCTTGCAATCGGGGGCGGATACCTTGATCTTTGACCAAGATTTAACACCAGCGCAGGTTCGTGGGATTTCAGAGCTCACGGAGCTTCGGGTGTTGGATCGCTCGCAAGTCATTCTGGATATTTTTGCCAAGCGGGCCCATACGCATATTGGGAACATTCAAGTCGAGTTGGCTCAATTACGATATCGGCTGCCGCGATTGGCGCAGTCGAGTACAGCCTTCTCGCGTCTGGGTGGTGGGATTGGAACTCGGGGACCCGGAGAAACGAAATTGGAAACGGATCGCCGACGTATTCGTGAACGCATTCAGCATTTAGAACGAGATTTGGCTTCCATTGGTCAAGGCCGGCAAGAACAGCGAAAGCGTCGAATGAAGCGTGGGTTACCCGTTGTGTCGATTATCGGCTATACGAATGCCGGAAAATCGACCCTGTTTAACACCTTGTCGAACAGTCATGTCTCGGTGAAAGATCGCGTGTTTGAAACCTTAGATACGGTGAGCCGTCGATGGTATCTCCCGACCATCGGGGAAGTACTTCTCACAGATACGGTGGGGTTTATCAGGGATCTGCCCAAAGACCTGGTTGCCGCCTTCCAAACCACGTTGCAAGAGTTAGAGGAAGCCGATCTCTTGCTCCATGTGATTGATTCTCATGTGCCGGACCCTGAGCAACACATCAGGGCGGTTGAACAGGTGTTGACTGAATTAGGCTTTGAAAACATTCCGCGCCTTCGATTTTTCAATAAAGGGGATCTTCTGAACAGTGAAGACATGCAACGACTCTGTAAACGGTTTGAAGGCATTGGGGGTTCGGCTTTAGACGCGACCTCTCTTCAGGCGATTCAACAAGAAATTGCGCATGTGCTTCAAACGCGTCATGATGCCACGTCGCAGTTTTCAGAAGCAGACGCGACAATGATGAATGAGACAGTTATTTCAGAAAACGGCGTGGCATGAGCAGAGGGGTGAGCCTCAGTGGGTTACGAAAAAAAACATCTCCGCAGCCATCGCATGCGGCTGCCAAGAGACGTATGGGCCGAATTCTGGAGCATTTGCAGAAGTCTATTCCTGATCCACGAGTCGCCTTAGACTCCTCCAATCCATTAGAGTTGTTGGTGGCCACCATTCTGTCAGCGCAATGCACCGATGAACGGGTGAACCAGGTGACCCCTAATCTTTTCGCCCGGTATCGGACGGCAGAAGATTTTGCCAAAGCGGATCAAGCCGAATTAGAGGCTCTGATCAAGTCCACAGGGTTTTACAAAAGCAAAGCGCGACATCTCATTGGATGTGGAAAGACCCTGGTGGCCAAGTTTCAGGGGCAGGTGCCCGGGACAATGGATGCGTTGACCACGTTGCCTGGCGTGGGACGTAAAACGGCCAATGTCCTATTAGGAAGCTACTTTGGAAAACCGGCTGTTGTGGTGGATACGCATGTGAAGCGAGTGGCCAACCGGTTGGACTTGACGTCCAGCCAAGATCCAACCAGAATCGAAGAAGATCTGCAGTCGCTCATGCCCCCATCGCAATGGACAATGGGAACACAACGGCTTTTATTGCATGGCCGTCATGTCTGCCAGGCCAGAATGCCAAACTGTGATCGGTGTTCGCTCTATGACGAATGTGCTTTTGAAGGGAAACGACCGCGCGTATGAAAAGCATGACGGGTTTTGGCAAACGGGAAGTACTCTCGCAGGGAACGATGGTGGGCGTGGAACTTCGATCCGTGAATCATCGATTTTGTGAAATCATGGTGCGTCTGCCGAAAATGCTTTCCAGTCTGGAACTTGAACTCAAGGAGCAGGTGAAGCAGGTATGTGAACGAGGGCGCGTTGAGTTAATGGTCACTGTGAATGGAGGTGTCGGTGGCACGAAAAAAGTTGTGGAGTTGGATCGAGAGCTGGCACGTCGGTATATCAAAGAATTACAAGCATTGCAGCGGGACTGTCATTTAAGTGGAACCGTTGACGTGAATGTTGTGGCGGGGATCCGGGACATCTTTTCTCTGAGTGAAGAGCCTGCTCCAATCAAGGATATGTCCAGCGTCGTGGTAGGGTTGACCCAAAAGGCGCTGGGCGATTTAGAAAAAATGCGGCGAAAAGAAGGCACCGTCTTGCAAAAAGACCTGACCCAACGGATTCAGGTCATTGATGGGCGTCTTCGTACGATCCAACAGCGAATTCCGCTTGCCTTGCAGGCTTCTGGCGTTCGGTTGAAGACACGGGTGGCGAAATTATTAGAAGGCCAGTCAGTGAATATGGATCGTCTCGCTCAAGAAATTGCAATGCTGGCTGAACGATCAGATGTGACGGAAGAGTTAACCAGGCTACAGAGTCATTTGGCCCAATTCCGTACCGCGCTCAAGGAGAAGGTTCCAGTTGGCAAACGGCTTGATTTCCTTCTGCAAGAAATGGGGCGGGAAGTCAACACCATTGGTTCGAAAGCCAACGATGGGGACATTTCCACCGAGGTTGTGGAATTAAAAAGTGAATTAGAAAAAATCAGAGAACAGGTTCAGAACATTGAATAATGTTCCTCTGGGAATGTCAGGAAAAGTTCACCCATGTCTTTAGAAGGCAAAAAATTGTTGTTTGTCGTATCCGGGCCTTCCGGGGTGGGAAAGTCGACACTTTGCCGACATATCTTACAAGACATTCCCGATATTCGCCTTTCGGTGTCTTATACCACACGTCCTCCGCGATCAGGAGAAACGGATGGGAAGGAATACCAGTTTATCCCGGAGGACCAGTTCCGCACCAAAATAGCGGAGCATGCGTTTGCGGAATGGGCGGAAGTCTACGGCCGATTATACGGGACGCCATGGAAAGAATTGGAACAGGAGCCAGAATCACACACCGATATTTTATTGGATATTGATGTGCAAGGCGCTCGGCAGGTGATGAAGACACTCCAGAAAGCGGTGACCATTTTCATTCTTCCCCCTTCTCTGGAAACCTTGCGGGCTCGATTGTCCAGCCGTGGAACCGATTCCCCCGAAGAACAAGACCGTCGGTTTCAAAAATCCCAAGATGAAATGAAAAGCTATAACGAATATGGCTATACCATAAGGAATGAAACATTAGAACAGGCGATTCAGGAACTACGTGCAGTGATTGTGGCTGAACGGGTCAGAACCGCCCATGTCGACCCGGCTCAAGTGTTCCGGTAAAGAAGGCAGAAGGCCAAGAGGATTTTGAAAAAGTCTCAACAGGAAGATCACGTTATTTCACAGAAAGGATGAAGCGAACCAATGGATGCATTATCGTTATTACCCCAACATCATCAAAAGGAATTTGATTCCCGGTATCGGATCGTGTTGATT
>JAOUNC010000456.1 GCA_029881175.1 Nitrospirota bacterium
GAACTCGTTCGTCAAACGCTCGTACACTGTCTTCCGTCATTTCAGAATCAAGACTTAAGAGCGGAAACTCATGCTGGACCTTTTGAAATTGGGGAAGAGGGGTTCCGCCGACCCGTTGTGTGGGGGAATCAGGAGTAATGCATTCTGGAAATTGGCGTTCTAAGTCTTCGAGTTCTCGAAAAAGCTGGTCATATTCCGCATCAGAAATTTCAGGCCGGCTCTGCACATAATACAACTCATCATGCCGGCGAATCGCTTGGCGGAGATTTTCAAGTCTTTGTTGAGGTGAAGTCACAGAGGGAAAAGGGGTTAGCGTGGAATGAACACCGTGTTACTCTCGAATAAATCGAGCGGCATAGCTGCGAATTTCATGGCCGTTTAATACATGAAATTGACGCAAGCGGGCAACCGTTTGCCCTGAAAATCGATGCAGCGGCAATGGCACAAGCTTGCGCCCATAACGTCGCGCAATATTTCGCCAGGCGGCTTTCAGTGGAACCGGAGAGATCACGGCCACATGGGGCTCCTGTGAATGGGCACAGGCTCCTGCCAACAGCCGTTCTTCTAAGGTGGTGGTAAAATTGAAGAGGGGATTGTCCCAAATATCAGGAATGTGTCGTGGCGGATAGAGAAACATGGTCCCGCCATATCGAGCCTGTCCTATCCCGGGCCCGATCATGTGCGTCGAAAAGGGGGTGGCATAAAAGCTTAAGGTGGATTCTTCCGGATGCTCCGCAAACCAGGTGGTTCGCCAGGTATACACATTCGGGTCTGCGGGAACTTCAAAGAGAAAGACGAGGACTTCAATCGTCCCTCTGGCTGGGGGAGTCACTTTGACTTGGAGATCGAAAACGGAACGTTGCGGCTTGGTAGCCCATTGTCGAAGCGTCTCCCGCAAATCAATGCCATCTTCCAAGGAGGTACTGAAGGGTTCCACCTTTGCCAAATCGGCTCCCAAAGCTTGTTGGCTTTGTTGGCGAACATGCGAGGCAAATGATTCAATCCGTAGATCTTCCGGTGGCCAGGAACATTGCCGATAGGGATCCCACTGATGGGCCCAGGATTGCTTTTGAGGGATGGGCGGCTTAGGACGCAGGGTCAAACTCCGCCAGGCTTGGGGATCTCCCTGCAGGCGATTGGTAGCTGGCAAGATCTCGCCTCCCGGATCCTGAAGCTCTCCAATACCCATGGTCGCTATCGGTTTGATCACACGCCGTGACGAATCGGGTTGATACTCATAGGTCTTAGCCGTTTCCAACAAGGCCAGGGCAAACCCATCCCCAGCCATTTGCTGCGCGGCATGCACGAGGGTATACAAATCAGGCTTCAGGCGATGTTCAAGAAGCGTCCGGTTTCGGACATACAGAAAATACCGCTGCAATAATTGAGGCGTCACCCAATTCGCTTCCTGCGCCACGGTCGTCGAACGAGACGCCAGCCATCGTGATCGGGCTTCAAGAACCAGTTCTTTCATGCCATCAATCGAGAGGTGTGTATCGGAACGAGCTTCTGCTCGTCGCTGTTCGTACAATTGCGTCACAAAAGGTAGTTCACTCAATAAAAAATAGAGTGACGCGGGGCTCACGTCCCACCACGCCGGACGCTCGAGTGGTTGCTCGGGAACCACATAAGGCATTCGATCGAGATACGCCTGGCGAACCCACGGCCAATCCATGAGAGGGCACAGATAGACAATCTTTCGATAGTCTAATTCCAATTCATGTAACCGGAAGGCCATCCATGCAATACGTGCTTGACGTTGAGTCCCCATTTGAGGCGAGGGCAAAAATGGAATGGTGCCAGCCGAAAAGCTGGCGAGCGGAACGGTCTTCAGAACATACGGGTCCGGCCCGACCCAAGACGTTGGCTGGAAAGACGCGACGTCGCGATCGATATAGGCACGCGTGATCCCTTCTCCCATAGCCACCCGAATGCCCATGATCACAGGTTGGCAAGGATCTATCGGCACATAGGAACACCTCGAAGATTCATCCTCATGATGTTCTGGACAGACAACCAGACTGATAATCGGAAGACTGGCCACCCCTTCTTCCACAAGAGTTTCAACGGATGGTGGAAGAGGCAGGGCCAGACAATCAACATCCCGTGAAACCATAAGATCCCGAACAGCCTGCGCCATATCTCCACTTCCATGGACAATAGGCAAGACGTAGATGTTGGGGGACAGCGTGAAAATTGTATCGGATGGCGAAGCAGCCAGAGACATGGGATCAATCAATTCAAATGGTGCATGCCCACGAATGACGTGAAAGCGGCCAGTGGAAGCAACAGCCACTCGTCCGGAGTCAGACCTTTAATGATCAGGATGCAGGGGGGAATCTTCATCAAAAAAGAAATCTCCGAGTCCCTGTGGCAGTCCTTGGCCTCCTAAAGCATGTGACCGGCGCCTGGCAAGACTATCCAGGTCTAAGGCTTCCTCCCCTAACACTTTCATCAAGGCCTCACGCCATGCCCCATCACGACCCAACGGGTGATGGGGATCCTGTGCCATCCGCTTCAGGGCATATTGGACCATATGGATG
>JAOUNC010000068.1 GCA_029881175.1 Nitrospirota bacterium
AGTTTTCTCATTTCGCCTCGCATACCGAGCGTGACTGTACCTCGGCTCCGTGTTGACGGCAACCGGTGTTGGTTTCTTTCTTTGAGTCGTTCATCCCCCACTCTCGTATCCCCGTCCTGTCGAAACGCTCAAGTCAACACACCATCATGTCCCGCCGCATCCTCTCATCCAAGCATTTTTTTTATGCGGCTTGGTTTTGTCGAAGCATTGGGGGTATTTTCAGCGCATCTGTTCTCTCGACTACAAACGGCTTTGGCTACTCCACCTGGGCACAGATCTTTCGCCAGAGAGGCTCGGGAGGACCAGGTGGGGGGAGGCACTTGCTGTGTCATGCCCTGAGCGCCTGCGAAGTGGGCCCGTCAACGGGGTGCGAACCCTTTCACTGCAATTTTCAGGATAATAGACTGCACCATTCATTACCTCTGACTGCTGCTCTGGTCATCCTCAACGATTTCCCGAACGTTCAATGGAACCGGGTTGGGGCAATTGGGCCAATTCAATGGATTGTTGACCCGGAATCGTCATCCGTCTTTTGTTGCTGTTGCTGATACAGTGCCTCGAAATTCACCGGGTTGAGCATGACGGTCGGAAACCCTCCTCGTGTCACCGCATCAGACACCGTTTCCCGTACATAGGGGAAGAGAATATTTGCACAACCAACACCGAGCACCGGAGGCATTTCCGCTTCCGAGACATGGCGTATCCTGAAAATTCCGGCTTGTTCCACCTCAACGATAAACATTACCTTTTCCTTGACCTTGGCCGTTACTGTCACCGTTAAGGAAACATCATACAATCCTTCCTCCACACAGGTGTGTTGAGTCTTCAATTCTACATGAACGTTTGGCGCCTCACGCTCCAGAAAAATATGGGGTGCATGGGGGACTTCTAAGGACAAATCCTTCACATAGATTTTTTCTATGGCAAAAACGGGCTTCTGTTCTTCGCTCATGTGACATCCTATTGGTGATTGAGTAATTAAAGACATCAAGCCCCACGGGCCTGAAACAACATGATCATCCGTCAGGATGGAAAAAAGTAGGCCAATATTGTCATCGATACCTTATGAGAATCAACCGGCTCAGGTTCACCATTCATCGGGAAGGTGTTTCTCTTCTGAACGCTTTTCGCCCCCAGACCCTCTGTGCTCCCCCAATTGCTTCTCATCGTCCACTCGGGCACAATCTTTCTCCAGTCGCCTGACCGTTATCCCTTGTGAACGAAAGGAACCCTGATGACTCCATTTATTGATCGCATGATTCGCGCAGCCAAGCTCGACGTCAACCTGTACGAAGAGGTGGAAGCCGACAAGGGTGCCATGAGCCAAGCGACAGGCGTTGTCGTCATCTCCAGTCTGGCCGGTGGCATAGGGTTTATGCAGCAAGCCGGGCTGACAGGATTACTGATCGGCACCGTCGGGTCCTTGCTGGGCTGGTATATCTGGGCGTTTATGACTTACGTCATCGGCACGAAACTTCTACCAGAACCTGGCACTCGCGCTGATTATGGTGAATTACTCCGGACTATCGGTTTTTCGAGTGCCCCCGGTCTGATTCGTATTTTTTCCATCATTCCCGGCTTGGGGATGCCCGTCAATCTTCTGGCCAGTATATGGATGCTCGTCGCGATGGTGATTGCCGTGCGACAGGCTCTGGATTATCAGAGTACCTATCGTGCACTCGGGGTTTGTCTGATTGGCTGGCTAGTGCAAGCAGTGATTCTTGCCTTGCTGATGCCGATGATGGGTGAGGTTCCTGTGGCCATGCTGGACAATTAAGCTTTGACCTAACCGTTGACCGATATGTGTCATTTTTCTCTGCAATCAATTTGTCGTTGGAGGCTTGAGATCATGCGACCTCTTTCATTCTTGTTTCTACTCACCTTGCTTGCCAACCTACCCCTGACGTCTTTCGCACAACCCGCTTCGACTCAGGAATCTGTCACGAGTCAAAACCAGGGTAACCTGCTCAAACGGACTCGAGCACAGAACCACCCCATGGATTCTCTCTCAAAACACTCTCGCCAGGCTCCATTCACAGAATCTGCAGGTGCCTCACCAGACTCCTACCTTTCTTTTCTTACGGCGGCCTTCAATAATTTTGAAACGTTAATGTTTGCACCCTTGAAGGTGACGGAGGCCACCCCAACAGCAGAGGTGAGAAACGTGTGCCGCACAATTAACACACATATTGATCAACTGGTAGCCGATGCCGAGACCAGACAGTCCATGCCCCTGCCCACCTCCCTACAAGAGGCCAAAAGACTTGATGAACTCATTCAACGACGTTTTCAAGACTTTCAAGTTCGCTTCAATACGGTCGGGAAGCAGATGCAAGCATCGGGAAGGATTATGGGGGCCCAATGCACCGACCTAGCCAAACATCCTAGCATCATGAAAGAAGCCATGCAGGTGACGTTCGCCGGATTTGGCCCGGTCGGATGGTGTCGCGCCATGATGAAGAAACCCCGAGCCGAATGGACCGTGGAAGAGGATGGAACGTTTGCACAACTCTGCCAAGAGGTACAACTCGATTAGCCGTGCAAGTAGAGAGACCATGCCCAGAAATTTTGGTGTAGTCACCTGGCGAGGGCTGGGCATCGCAATCGCCAGTATGGCGTTGGGGCTGGGATGTGCCTCGGCCCCCGTGACACCGGGTACCTGCCCATTATCACACTTTACCACGGACCTGCCTGAGCGCGGCATTTCGGCCCATCGCGGTGGGATACTGGGATGCCCCGTGAATACGATTGGGGCCTTTCAGCAGGCCATCTGTCAAGGCGTTCACCAGATTGAGCTCGACGTGCGAACCACGGCAGACGGGGCGTTGGTCGTCGCCCATGATGATCGTGTCACGGGTGAGAATGGACAGTCAGTACACATCTCAAAGTCGACTCTCGCTGAAGTCCAGAGCCTGGGACTTGCCTCTTGTACGGGAAAAGTCGAGAGGCAACGGATTCCCACATTCGAAGAGGCCCTTGCCCTCATGCCACTTAATATTTGGATTAATGTCGATATCAAAGAGAACAATCCCCTGATTGGACGGCTCATCGCCGAAACCGTGGCCAACGCGCATCGTTTCGACCAGGTCATCTTCGGCGCACGCGACGAGACCGACCTCGCCATACGCCGCGTGGCAGGGCAGTCCGGCACAGAAAGTTTGGTTGCCAACATGAGTCGACAAATCTTCCGGGGCCAATACATCGGCACCACCATCGACTCCTGTGGTGAGTTTATTCAACTCTCCTTTCTGCGTGGTAGACCGAATCTTGAGACAATCGACCGGTTGAAGCAATCGGGCGTACGAGTGAATTACTCATGGCTCAGGGATGAAGACAGCAGGGCGTTGAGACGAGAGTTGGGAGATTTATTCGACCGAGGAGTCAATTTCGTGTTGGTGGACCATGCCAGGCCAGCCATGGAAGTCGCATGTGCCCTGGGTATGCCTCCGGCAGTTCCCCGCTGGAATGGCCCTCCACCCTTCACCTGCCAAGGGCCTCCCCGCTGTCCATCCGCACAATAACCGGCCTCGCGCCTTTTCTCGATTTCACTTCAGGCGATACTGAGTTATCCCCTTGATATCGGCTCTTCATTTTTTTCATTCGTCGTATGGCAATATCGCTCACTTCTTGGGCGTTTCAACGTCATAAGGCATAGACGTCTCACCGAGACGTCGCTACAGGGGATGAGACAGCCTGATCCAGATTCAGGAAAACTCATCATGCCGTCGGTTTTTTCAATACCACCACCGCAATGGTGGAAATATCCATTTTCCACATCGTGTTCCCTACGATAAGTGGTTATGGCATACTTATCGGAACACATCCGTTGAGGCACGCATTCATCCTGTCACAAGGGGGTATCTCATGGGACCAACAAAAGCTGTGGTGAAAGGTAACGGCATCTATGATGCGAAAACAGGGGCTCTTATCAAGGACGGGCTCACAACCCATGAAGCCATTCAGGATTATGCAGCCCATCATTACCTTACCCTCCCTGTGGTGAATAAATCCTGCCAACCGTGGTTGCTGGATGGCCAACCGATTTATTGCTTGCGAGGCACCCGGTATGAAAATCTCCAAGACGAGGTGTTGCACTTAGCACGCTGCCCGGACTGTGGCGGTATGGGCATCCGGGATGACGAACCGATCGTCGAATCGGACTGTATCCGGTGCGTGTCCTGCGGGCATGAGTTTGATCCCCGGTTGGAGATGATGGAAAGTTAGAACTGAATTTCAGCCGAATGTTTCGGCATTCCCTTTCCTGTTCGCTGGCTTCAGACGATCATATTGAATGGCGAGTCTCCTGACGCTCAGAGGACCCCTCATCTCCAGGAAACATTCCGCACACCATGAACCCCTGAGGAATGACTCCCAGGACTTCTTCTTTCCCGAAAGGACATATGCAAAAAACACGAATTATTTGTACGATCGGCCCGGCCACCGAGTCCTATGAGATGTTGCGGAAGATGTATGAGGCGGGCATGAACATTGTTCGGTTAAATATGTCCCATGGCACCCATGACTCTCATGCCAAGGTCATTCAACATATCAAGACCCTCAATAAAAAGGTGGCATTTCCTATTCCTCTTCTGTTGGATACCCAAGGCCCGGAAATCCGGACCGGCGACCTACCCGTCGATCTGAATTTACAGAGTGGGTCAATTGTGTCCATTTCCGCACGAGGCCCCGTGGATGTGGAAGAAAGCTCTATTCACATCGACTACGCCGACTTAGTCGAGACGGTCAATGTCGGGGATAAAATTACCGTGGATAATGGCTTGATCAATTTCGAGGTGCTCAACAAAACCGGGCTACTCATGCAATGCCGGGTCCTGGATGGCGGTGTGTTGAAAAGCAAGCGCCATGTGAATTTGCCGGGGATTCGGGTCAATCTCCCCGCTATAACGGAAAAGGACAGAAAAGATATTCTTTTCGGCCTCTCACGGGATGTGGATTTTATTGCCCTGTCTTTTGTGCGCGAAGCTGAGGATATCCGGCAATTACGCCAGCTGTTAGGCCAGAAAGCCGGACGGGTGAAAATTATTGCGAAGATTGAGGATCAGGAAGGCGTGCGTAATTTGGAAGAGATTATCCAGGAAGCGGATGGGATTATGGTGGCTCGTGGAGATTTGGGAGTCGAAATTAACCTGGAGGATTTACCGAATGTCCAGCGGAAGATTGTTCGATTGTGCGCGGAATCCGGCAAACGCGTTATTGTGGCAACCCACCTGCTGGAATCCATGATTCATAATCCCATTCCTACCCGGGCGGAGGTGACCGATGTGGCCAATGCAGTCTATGAAGAAGCCGACGCCGTGATGTTATCTGGTGAAACCACGGTCGGGAAATATCCGCTGAAATGCGTAGAGTACCTGTGCAACATTGCCAGAAAAACTGAAGCCATTCCCGGGTTGCAATTTGCCAAGCAGCTTCATATGACGACTGATAAACAACATCTGGCGGCAGCGGCAGTTAAACTCGCCGAGGAGTTGCCAGCACGCGGCATCGTCGTGATTACCCGAAGAGGCGTCATGGCCGATTTTGTCGCGAGTTGCCGTCCCTTTTCCACCAATATCTATGCCTTTACCAATGGAAGCCAAACGCGTCGCACGATGACCCTCAATCGTGGAGTGTTTCCCTTCCGAATCAATTTAAGCTCGGATCCGGAAAAAACGTTGCAAACGGCTTTCCGGATTTTAAAAACTCGGGAACATTTTCAGGCGGGAGAAAAAGTCGTCATTATCTCAGACGTGTTAGCCCAAGAACGGGTTGATGCGATTCAAATTCGAACGATTCGCTAAATCAACAGCTTCCTCATGTTTCTCCCAAGCTTGGCCAGGATGCGTCTCGCCCACCGACATAGGGACTCCGCACTCCCGCATCGTCATGCCTGCGGTTTGTGGCAGGTATCCATCAGAACATTATGAAGACCAGCTTGTGCCTACTTTTGTTGCACTCCCGACAGTCGGCAGCAAATCGTTCTTGGGGTTGATCAACACTTAAAAATTCTCCGTTCCGTGCATTCGGGCAAAGAGCTCCCAGTCAAAGGGCTTAGGGACCACCGCATGAAGGGGAATCGGCTGAATCGCTCCTGACCCCTGGTAGGCTAACATGCAGCCCACAACCTGTTCGGGCTGTTCAACCAACCGGCGAATCGCTTCATACGCCAGATGTTGCGCCATGGCTTTATCTGTGGGCGTGGGCGTTGCCCCGCGTAAGGTGTGTCCCAAGATGGTGGCTTTCGTCGCTACCGACAGGGGGTAATGTCCAGGTCTGGCTTGGAGGTGCGGCCATTGAGCAATTCGTTCTGCCACATACTTGGTAAGGCCATGCACCCCTCCTTCTGGATGATGCCGATGAGGTGTGCGTTCTGCCACCACAAACAGATGGCTTTTGTTCCGAACCCCCAAGGTTTTTTTCAGCGTTCCCAAAATCACTTCTTCAATATAGGCATCAGGATCAGGATGCTCATTCACCAATAATCCTTCAGCTCTAGCTTGATAGGCGCACGTTAACGCCAAATGTCCGGATCCGGCTCCCATCACTTCCACGAAAAATACACTTCCCATGGCCGCGCTTGTGGCCTTCAGTGATTCAATGGATTTATTGGCAAGCTCCACTGCTGAGTGCAGCCCCAGGGCGGCCGTGCCAGCGAGATTGTCGTCAATCGAACCTGGAATACCCACCACTTGCACACCAAACCGTTCGAAGAGGGCACGGGCCCCACGTAAGCTGCCATCCCCTCCCATGACGACCAATGCCCCATCTTGCAGATAGGGCTTCAGATGATGCATGGCCGCCAGTTGAGCCTCCTCACCTTTGAATTCCTCAAATCGGCTACTGCCAATGGGACTGCTGGGATGATGACTCATCCCACGGGTCTCCTCTTCCGTGACCAACCCAATCCAATTATTGACCAATCCAAGAAATCCATGCTGGACAAAATAGACTTCAAGCCCTAATCGAGCCCCGGTCACGCGAAGCTCCTTTAAGGCCGCCCCCGCTCCCGCAAAATCGCCCCCAGACACTAACGCAACCAGCCTCCGAATTTGTCGGGGCTTCAAGGTCACCTTCTCGCTGCGGATGCGTTCCACAGAGACCCAGGCCTCACGCGCCGCTCGTTCTCGCTCCGAAAGACCGACCGCCGTGGAATATCCGGATAATTGCCCATGTTCAAAGGTCAGAAGCACTACATTGTCCTGTCCCTCTTTATAGCCTCCAAATTCGGAAAAGGCTTCACTGAACGGGCGGGGATCTAAATAAATTAACAGCGCCCGCAAGGTAGAACTATGCGTATATAGACACAACACCTGTCCAAGGTGGTCCTGCCCCAATTGATGAAATCGATCCACCAGTTCGACATAGAGTTCGAAGAACGAATGCCCCCCTGGATAACTGTAGAGCGGGTGCTTAATCAGCCGTTGCGCAATTTTCCCATCCACGCCAAACGCTTTCGCGGCTTCTTCAATTTCTTCAGTTTTCTCTATGCCGGTAGCCCAGCCAAAGTCTTGAGATTCTAGCGCCTGTTCGATGATAGGCTCTTTCGGCGTGCTGCTCTTTGGATCAAGGATGGCGACCACCCGTTCAAAAAGTTGTCGTGTATTGGGACTCGTACTCACGAAATGTGCAAACGATGAGGCATCGAGGTAATTATGCAATTGAAGAAAGTCCAATTGTTTTCCGACCAGGCCCACCGTCCTGGTCAACGCCTCACCAATGGCGTCAGCCTTAGGAATACCCCGTTCGGAGTCCAACACGTTGCGCAACCGACGTCCGACCCGACACTTTTTACTATCCACCTGCGAGATACCATGGCGCATGGTGAGAAACAAAGTTCGCTCATGTAAGTCTCGTGGCATTAACCAAAATCGATCATCCCCGATGTCGAGCACGATACGGCCTTCAGCCAAATTCGGTGTCATATGTATGCGTGGCACAATGGCCACGGGACGACGGCGAATCGGCTTTTGAGTCGACCCGATCGGCGCCCGGAATAAGGCCTCAAGCTCCCCCTGAGCCAAAAGCTGATTCCATGCGGCAAAAAAAACGATGGCATCTCCACGGCAGGCCTGGTCAATCACTGTCTGCCTGGCAGTGGTATACGCCACGGCATCCCTCAAACCGGCTTGGGCTTGCTGGACAAATGCTCTAATCGCTGCCATCGCCTGGGGAACAGCTGCTGCGCGATCTATCGAGAGAACAGGCGGGTCAGGGAACTGAATTCCCTCCGCAGCGGGTCGCCCGGCAAGCCACTCACCATAGGCAAGCAGCCCGTCCACTGTGACAAAATCCAACATATCTTTATCGGAACTCATGTTTTATCCCTTTGGTGTAAGGACTATAGAATGATGCGACTTCTTTTCTTGATGAAAAACAGATTGAATGTGACCCCATTGCTTTCTCGATTCAATCCCTTTCCCACAGCTTCTGCCTCTCGTCGCGCGGCTGGTGACATCCTGAAAAGTGAGGGATCGTTATCGCGCAAAATGGAAAAGAACGTCGAGTACGGTCAGACCGTCATCGGATCATGTTCCATATGGTCAGAGGGTAGACAATCAAGAATCATGATCGGCTTGGAATTGTGGACCAAATCGTAGCCCAAGGTAAATATGGACTTGCACGCGATCATCCACTTCCCGCTCTAGAGTATAGGCATCTTTTAGACTAAGAGAGAGTGAGGCCTATCTCAACCGGCAGCACGTGTTTGGCGGGGAGTACGCTTCCTGCTTTCTTAGGTTTTACGGAATCTGGTACGATCATATTCTTCTTTAACTTTTGACGAAAAACCACGAGCATCAAGAGACTTGAGAACGTATTTCTAGAACATTAACCCTGGCCGGAGGTTTGATGTATGCCCCAATCTGCTCCCTACCCTGAAGATGAAGTCCAGCGTCTTCAGGCGTTAAGTTTCTACCGGGTATTAGATACCCTACCCGAGTTGGTCTTTGACGACTTAACTCTTCTTGCCAGCAACATTTGTCAGACACCCATCGCGTTAGTCAGCTTGGTTGACGATCATCGTCAATGGTTTAAGTCAAAAGTTGGAATCTCTGCAGAAGAAACTCCACGGGACATTGCCTTTTGTGCGCATGCCATCCTCCATTCTGAACTCATGATTGTACCTGATGCGTTATCCGACCCTCGATTCGCCGATAATCCTTTGGTCACGCAAGAACCCCACATCCGGTTTTATGCAGGGACTCCGCTTGTCACGCCAACTGGTCAAAATTTGGGCACCTTGTGTGTCATTGATCGAGAACCACGGGAACTCACCACGAACCAGCAACACGCTCTCCAAGCCTTAGGCCGTCAGGTGATGACTCAAATGGAATTGCGCCGGCATGTGTTAAAACGTGATCAGCTCTTACAACAAATGCAGGATGCGGTGAAGGCAGTCAAAATCCTCAGTGGATTTTTACCCATTTGTGCAAACTGTAAAGTCATCCGTAATGAGCAGGGAGACTGGGTTCAAATGGAAACGTATATCCATGATCGGTCGCAAGCGACATTCACCCACGGAATTTGCCCGTCTTGTAAACAGGATGTGCTTTCTCAGATCAAAAAATTAGAGCCCATGACTGGAGTATGAACGGATTATGCTACGTGCCCGTACTCTTCAGGAATCTCCAGACTTGTGCGACCCAGTATGCCGTTGCGATATTCGTTAAGCAGAA
>JAOUNC010000457.1 GCA_029881175.1 Nitrospirota bacterium
TCCTTCAATATTCTGATTGGTCAGCGCCCCGATATTAGCCACGCGAAAAATTTTGTCCTCGAGTTGGGCTTGCCCGGCATAAATGATGTAGCCCGCCTGCTTCAACCCGTCATGAAGCTGCGAATAGGAAACCCCGTCTGGCAGATTGAACGCTGTCAATGTATTGCCTTGAACATCAGGGGGCAAGACCGCTTGAATGCCCATCTTTTCCATGCCTGTTCTGATTGTCGTGGCATACCCTTTGAAACGCTTTATGCGATTCGCTACGCCTTCCTCCAATAACTCATCCAGGGCTTCTCGAAAGGCATAATACACTTGAACCGCCGGAGTAAAGGGTATCGTCCCGCGTTCTTGGTCTTCATAATAATTGGTTAAATTTAAATACATGGAGCGCTTGGGGTAGGTCTTCGCCCGTTCCATGAACCCCTTCCGAACGAGCACAAACGCCAGCCCTGGAAACCCTTGAATACATTTCTGCGCAGCCCCGGCCACCAAATACATCTTACTCCCACCGATATCCACCGCCTCCCCACCCAAGCCACTCACCGAATCCAGCATAAAGACGCGATTTTTGCTATCCACCAGTTCCGCAATTTCCTTGACGGGGTTGATAAAGCCCAGCGTCGTTTCATGATGGACCATGGCCACGGTATACACCTCAGGATGTTGGATCATAGCCAGCTCAATCATCTTAATGTCCGGCGTCACACCCCAATCATATTTCATATCAGGGACCCCTAAACGATGCATTTTGATCATAGCCGACAGGCGATCGCCATACACGCCATTCGTAATAACCATCGCCCGCTTGCCCAAGGGCAAACTGGACAGCAGAGCCGCTTCGACCGCTGCTGTGCCAGAGCCCGTCAGGATAATTGCCGTATACTCGTCTTCCTCCCCAGGAACAAAGGCTTTCAGCAATTTTTGGCGAATATCATGAATCAACTCCGAACATTCCGATTCCCGATGACAAATATCCGGTTGCAGCAAGGCCTGTCGCACACGATCAGACACATTCACCGGACCCGGGTTTAATAAGATCATCTATTCAATTCCTTTTTGGTCATAATTTCGTACATTCGTTAGGGCTTACGACAGACTCTGCTTAAATCGCTTGGTCAGCTCGGCTGGCGCTAACGCAATACGATCAGCTTCTTCCAATTGCTCATTCACTTTGATCAACAAAAAGCTTGGCCCGGCATCCGCCAGCATCGTCTTAAATTCATAGACGATGTCTTCCTTTTCCCACACCCGCTCCACATTTACATATCCGGCCGCTTTTGCCATTTTATCCAATCCCACCACCCGCGAGTAGGTCGGTTGATTGCCTGTCGTCCCATACACTTCGTTATCAAACACCACATGAATCAAATTCTTCGGTTTGAGGGCACCAATCGTCGCTAGGGTTCCCAAACTCATCAGAACATTGCCATCACCATCAAACACTACTACGGTTTTCTCCGGCTGGGCTAAGGCCAAGCCTAGCCCAATGCCAGCGGTGGCCCCCATGGACCCGATCATATAGAAATTCTGGTCCCGGTCGCGAAGCTTGCACGCCTCACGGGAAGGAAATCCATTACACACAATAAGCGGTTGATCGGTCAGCAATTCAAAAATCGCCGCCATCGCCTGCGCACGACTTTGCATCACGCCTTCTTCAGGACCAATCATGTGAGATCCTCTTTATAAGGAAAAAGTGAGAAGTGAAAAGTAGGTAGAGCCAACAGACAGAGAACGTGTGTCAATAAACGATGATTCTTTTCTCTCATACTTCTCACTTTTCCTTTTTCACTTCTTTCATGGCTGCACCGTTTTCACAATGCCCTTCTTCAAAAGCAGCGCGACGGGAATGCGCTTCTCCATAAAGGTTTTGGCGGTCCATTGGAGATCATCAGTCATGGTCTCCACTGCCAACGTCCGGTGAGGAATTTTGACGATATCCAATAGCTTGGTCATCGTCTCACCCATCACCAAATGCTCAGGGGCATCTTTCCCTTCAAACCCACGCCAAGAGACCAACAGAAGACAGGGAATTTGATAAATGAGATTAAGGGATTCCAACACATTCAGCGCATTCCCTAATCCCGAGTTTTGCATAAGCACAGCCGGAATTTTCCCACCAAAAAACGCTCCCGCCGCCATGGCCACGGCTTCATCTTCACGGACAGCTGGAGTATACATCCGCTCTTCGGTTAAGTGCGCAATAATGCCGCCAAGAATCGTGTCCGGCACTCCCGTAAAAAAGTCGAATCCAATCCCTTGCAGGCCTTTTACAAAATCATCAGCTTCAATCATGGTCATCAATTCAACACATCACAAAATTCTGTCGCTCGCCTCAGCACTCAAACAAGGCGACCTCTCAGCAGAATGTTGGCGATCTGGGTATACCTAAAGAAATGATGGATAACACCGGCAGAGGCAAGACGGCTGCCGAACAAGGCAGGGATTATAGCCCCGTGGTAGGGGATTCTCAAGAAAACCGCAGAAGTCAGTTGCAGGAAAAATTCCTAAAAGAGTA
>JAOUNC010000069.1 GCA_029881175.1 Nitrospirota bacterium
AATCAGCCGAGCCACCAAACAGCCAAGGCACGTTTTTGCCTATAGCATTGAGAACCTTGGCTGAAGCTTCTCGACCCGCTAATCCCTTCTGGTCCGCAGAAAAGACCGGCAAATCCTTGGCCCATGCTTCCGGCAACTGGCGGTGCTGCATCTTGTAGAGATGATCAGCCAATTCTGGATACTGCGTTTGATATTCGGCAAACCGAGCCAGCCAGGTCTTCCGCAATTCCCCGCCCCGTGTGCCAATCCCTTGTTGAAAATGAGTCAGCACTCCCTCAGGAATCAAAAATTTGGCATCTTCCGGCCACCCATAATTCCGTTTCGTCAACCGAATTTCTTCTTCGCCCAGCGGTTCCCCATGAGCAGAATGCGTGTCCTGCTTATTGGGCGCACCGTAGGCAATATGACTATCCACAATAATAAGAGTCGGACGCTCGGATTCCTGACGAAACGTGGCAAAAGCCCGATCTAACATCTCGACATCATTGGCATCGCCAACCCGCGTCACATTCCACCCATACGCGATAAACCGAGTGGCCACGTCTTCAGTAAATGCCAAAGCGGTATTGCCTTCAATCGTAATTTTATTATTGTCATAGATCCAGCAGAGATTCGAAAGCTTAAGATGCCCGGCCAAAGAGGCCGCTTCGGCAGAAACCCCTTCCATCAAACAGCCGTCACCGCAAAGAGCATAGACATCATAGGAAAACATCTCAAAGTCAGGACGGTTGAAATAGCTGGCCATCCATCGTTGAGCCATGGCCATCCCCACACTCATCGCCACCCCCTGCCCGAGTGGACCGGTGGTGGTTTCAATTCCCGACGTCCAGCGATATTCAGGATGGCCAGGGCACTTGCTCTCTAATTGGCGAAACCGCTTGATATCGTCTAACGTCACCGCCAGTTGTCCCAAGTGTTCATATTCGTCGTTGACGGCCTTCACGCCACAGAGATGCAACAACGAATAGAGCAACATGGAGGCATGGCCTGCAGATAATACGAACCGGTCACGGTTCGGCCAAATGGGATCAGCCGGATCAAAGCGCAAGAGCCTATTCCATAACCAATAGCCCACCGGGGCCAAAGCCATTGGCGTGCCAGGATGACCGGAATTGGCTGCTTGCACCGCATCCATTGCCAAGGTGCGAATGGTGTTAATACAAAGCTGGTCCTGCAAATCCTCTGTACGGTTCATTCTCGACTCCTCTTGTTTTTCCATATCTTTAATCCCTGCGCTATCTTTTCTGAGGACGTCATATTACAAAAAAAAAGAACTCGAAGCGATATGCCATCCAAAGTCAGAGCTGATCATACCACTTTACGCAAATTCTCTATAGGTTTTTCGGTAAGCACAGATACCGACTTAATGGAAGAAACAGGGATCGACCACGAGCGAGGCCCAACAGGGACTGCACCTCCCAAGTTGGGGCTGTTGAAAAAAGCCGCCAGCGGCGTTCCCTGCCTTCGCCGGAGCGGCTTCGCGCAGGCAGGTCACCAATTTTCCGTGCTCACGTACTGGAAGTACGCTCTGCGCGCTAACAATGGTTTCACCTTTCAGGATGAGCCAGGCAATAGGTGGTCACCTTCGGGATTCACCAAGCAATTGGCGAACTTCCCTTCGGCAAAGCTCAGGACAGACGGGACGAACCTTTCGAAAGGCTCAAGGCATACTTTTTTGAACAGCCTAGATGCCTCAAGTATCCAACGTGTCTTTGGGCTTATTTGCCCTTGAAAAAATAATTATTCAACACGTCCAAGTTGCCAATTCCCTGACCCTATCATTATGATTCAATCCTATGAAAATCCATCTCAGCCACCCTACCCGTGACATCGAACTCCAGGGGCCCAAACGTGTTGTGGACATCTTCAAGGAACTCCAATTGATTCCCGAAGCTTTTTTGATCATTCGCGGACAGGACCTCATGACAGAAGACGAAATCGTGGCGGACGGGGATAGTATTGAAGTCCGTCCCGTCATTTCCGGAGGGTAGCCCATGAAATGTCGAAAATGTCCTCAACGGGCGGTCTTGGGCATGCCTCGCCACAATACGGCATTCTGCGGACCCTGCTTGACTGAATTTGTCCGAAACCAAGTCCAAAAAGCTATCAAAGCGCAGGCAATGTTTTCCCCGAATGACCGCATTCTTGTCGCGGTCTCTGGCGGAAAAGATAGCGTAACCCTCTGGGAAATTCTGCTCAAACTCGGCTATCGGGCCGATGCCCTCTATGTGGATTTAGGCATAGCAGGGTATTCGGAACGTTCTCACGAAAAAGTGGAGCGTTTTGCTCGTGATGTCGCCGAATCCTGTGGGTCAAAGCTTATCGTTCATACCGTGGAAGAGGACGCCGGAGCGGGCATTAAAGAATTGGCAACTCTCGTCAAACGGCCCACCTGCTCCACCTGTGGCACCATTAAACGGTACCAATTCAATCGCGTAGCCTGGGAGAATAAGTACGATGTCATGGCCACGGGTCATAATCTGGATGATGAAGCCGCCCGGCTGCTCGGCAATGTGCTGCAATGGCAGGAAGAATATCTCCAAAAACAATCTCCGACCCTGCCTGCGTCCGTAGAAGGATTCGCCAAAAAGGTCAAACCGCTCTATCGCATGACCGAACGTGAAATTGCCGCCTATGCTGTCGTGAACCGGATTGATTACTTGGTGGAAGAATGCCCCATGGCCAAGGGCGCGAAAATGCTGGTCTATAAAGATGCGCTCAATAGACTGGAAATGGAATCGCCCGGTACGAAACACCGCTTTTATTATGGATTCTTAGAAAAACAAAAGAACGCCGCTGACTCATCCAATCACTCCATGACCGATAGCGATCAAGCCACGCTCCTCCCCTGTGAAACCTGCGGCCAACCCACCACCGCCGGCACCTGCTCATTCTGCCGCATGATGGCCCGCGCGAAGAGTCCCACTCGCTAGGAGACTGACCCCTTCCTCTCACATCAGCGCCACAAAAGATCCTCACGCGTCTCCTTGTATTCTGAATCTACTCAACCTGACAGAACTACGAATTTTCGCTTTTTTCAGACCCGTCACTCTTCGCGATAAAAGCGGATGCTCACTTTCTTGCCCTTAATCCTGGTCCGTCCCAGCGCCTTCATGATGCCCTGAGCCATTTCTTCTGGCACTTTCACCAACGAGAATTGATCCGATATTTTGATGGGGCCGATCATATTCGAATTGATTCCGGCCTCGTTGGCAATAGCGCCAACAAAATCGCCAGGACGGATGCCTGCCAATTTGCCGACGTTGAAATGCAAGGTGGCCAGGTTTGTGGGTCGGCCAGGGCGCTCCCGCTTACCAACTGGTCGGCCCGCCCCGCCTCTTGGATGTGCGCCGCGCGGAAGATCAGGAGCCTCTCGTCTGGGGCGTCGTGGCGTCTGAGAGGATTCCTGGACACGGTCCCGTATAGCCGGAATGTTTTCTTCGGTTCGCTCCCCCTCTTTCGATCCATAGGCCAATTGCATGGCAGCCGCCGCTACCTCGACTGCATCAAATTTTTCGGTGAGGGTATTGACGATATCCCGGAAACGATCAAAGTTCTTAGTTTTCAGGATGTCCTGAATGGAAGCTGCGATCCTTTCCAGTCGCTTGGCTTCGAGGTCGGCCACTGTCGGAAGTGTGGCCATCTCAATTTTTGATTTTGTGAGCCGCTCGATGTTCTGTAACAACCAGCGTTCGCGCGGTTCGACAAGCGTGATCGCTTCACCGGCCCGGCCGGCGCGGCCGGTCCGACCGATACGATGAACATAGGCCTCAGGTGACGACGGAACATCGTAATTCATCACATGCGAGACATGTGAGATATCCAAACCTCGTGCGGCAACATCCGTGGCGACCAGCAACTCGGTCTTTCCTGCCCGGAAGGAGTCCATCACACGATCCCGTTGAGCCTGATTCATGCCTCCATGTAGACCTTCCCCTCGGTACCCCCGGCTATTGAGCCTGGACGTCAACTCATCCACTTCCAGACGAGTGCGGCAGAACACCAATGTCGACTTCGGGCTGGCCATATCCAGGATACGGATCAGGGCCGAAACCTTGTGTGGCCTTGCGACAAGGTATCCAATCTGGTGCACGCGAGGGGCCACTCCTGCTTTAACCGGCTCCTTCGCAATCTGAATCTCAACAGGGTCCTGTAAATGACGGCGTGCGATTGCTGCAATGCGAGAGGGCATCGTCGCCGAAAAGAGTGCCGTCTGCCTGGTTTTGGGAGTCTGTTGAAGGATGGCATCCAGATCTTCGGCGAACCCCATATTGAGCATTTCATCCGCTTCATCCAGCACCACAACTTGCAGATCCTTGAGCTGAAGGGTCTTGCGGCGGATATGATCCAACGCCCGCCCTGGGGTCGCCACGACAATATCAACGCCACGTTTTAGCGCGATCAGTTGTGGTCGTATGGCCTGTCCGCCATACACCGCAAGGATAGCGACCCGCTGCTCTTTCCCATAGCGCTGAACGGCCTCGCACACTTGCATCGCTAATTCCCGTGTAGGCACGAGAATGAGGACGGAAGGATGTTCCTGTCGAGACGAATGGGCCAGGCGCTGGAGAAGGGGCAAGGTGAACGCAGCCGTTTTACCTGTTCCTGTGGCAGCGCGACCCAGGAGGTCGCGTCCGGCCAATAGCGGTGGAATCGCCTCGAGTTGGATAGGCGTAGGCTCTTCGTATCCCAACGTCTCAAGCGTCGTCAACAATGCTGCTTCGAGGCCGAGAGATGCGAAACCGGGGGAAAAGCCCTTCATGGTCGGAGTTGTAGGTTGGGGTGTCGTATCGTGTTTCATAGACGGTCTGGATAACCTTTCTAGCTTGGGTTCTAGATGGAGGGTCTGGCCGAATTTTGTCGCCTGTCCTGCATCATGTGGTCGTCAGTATAGTTGGCGTAGGAGGAGATTCTGGAATCACCTTTCTATGCGCTCCTGTCAAAAGGCTCTATTTGAATGTTTTGATATTGAGGAAGAATTCTGTCGCATCACCTACTCTAAAGCACTTTACCTAGCGCACTTCAACTTTCAACTCAGACAATTCTGGCCGCCTTCGCCTCCATAAGAAGAGAGTGAGGTAAGGGGAAAGGCCTACTTGGAAGTTATAAGACTAACTACAGGAATGAGAGAATTCACCACATTGCCACATTTGGCAACAGAAATACACTGGTCTTTAGTATCAGAAAAGCCTTTATCATAGGCAATACCGTACTCACAACCCACACCACAAATTCGTTGGCCTCTGTTGCCAAACTTTGGATTTTCCTTTTTTCACGCCCTCTACTTGAACCTTAATGAATACCCCATCTGAGCTCTACCCCGTGGGCTAACAGACAAGGCCCTGATTCAACCGAGGAAGGAGGAAAAATCAGGAAACACCTTTCCAGACAGACTCAGATGAGGCCGTGAGGGCGCGAATCCTCTTCCGGTTGTCATGCTGAGCCCCTTCGATGGAGTGTATCCTAAGCTAGGCCGAAGAGCTCCGCGAAGCATCTCACCTCGGGCATACCCGTTCGTGTGGGCTCAGATCCTTCGCGAAGCTCAGAATGACCTCTCTTGGAGCAACCCAGCAGTAAAATATATTCCCATCTTTATGGGAATAACAGGGAAGGGTTACTCCTAATTTTCAGATATGGCAGATGAGTAGGAAGATTAATCGGGGAGTTCGATGCCCCCGCCTTCGAGGTCGGTGTCAATGCCGGTGAGCTCCATTTTATTGCCAACACGCCACCATTCAGCGGACACTTCGGAAAGTGCCCCCTTGGAGGTATAAAACTTTGCGGTGGGAATGCTCACCGTATGATTTTCCGCTTTATGGATCTCCATCACCGTGGTTTTCAGCGTCGTATCCTCAACCTTGAGTGTTTCAGGCGTGCTTGTCAGCACAAATCGATCATTAGGATTCGTTTCCCATACATTGTGTTTTAACGTGGCCACCTCTGTTCCTGTCGGCATAAATACACCCATGGATAGTGCCAATTTCTTTTCTTCTTCCAGCCATTCAATCCGAACCTGTTCTTTGCCATGCGCCAAAAACGTTCCATTCGTATTTCGTAGGGTGTTGGTGCCTAATTGAATATCCACGAGATGCTCCTCCTAGAGTATATTGAATCCGTTTTCTTCTAGACCCAAGGCGATCTCCCCAATTATTCCTCAGGAGAATCACGAAATTCAAGCGGTCGTGATTGTACGTAACCCCGACACGATGAGGATACCGCTCCAACTACATAGGTGATATGGGTTCAGGTGCAGCAGGGAGATCCTTGCCTTTCAACAACATGAGGCAACCCAAGCCAATGACAATCCAAAGAATTTCCCGCAATCGCCGGATCAGCGCAAAGGTTATGCCTGTCACTTCTGTATATCCGAAACTCATGAGCAACAAGGTATAGCCACCTTCTTGCGCCCCTACACTCCCGGGAATAAAAAATGTGCCGCCTTTGATGAAGACCGTGAGCGCCGCAATTGAGATGGATGTCCAGACATCAACATGCACATCCAGGTAATACAAAATCGCATAGACTTCTAACGTTTCGCAAAACCAGGCCAGAAAAAACGTGCCCACGGCCACATAAAACGTAGGACGGTTTTCAGAATAAAACCCTCGAATCGTGGCATCCATTTCTTCTAATTGCGTTTCTCGTTTTTCAAGAAAGGCTAATCGAACTCCGCATGTTCGCAACAGGGTCAAACAGCCCATACCCAGCCCATAGCGTTGAAACATCACAAACAGGCCCACCCCAAATGCCAGGAGCCCCAGACTCACGAACATCGCTATCCAGTAGTGGCTTGCAGCCTCCATGATCCAAAACGCCAGACCCAACCCGAGCAAAATAAACAGCACTTGCGCCAACGTCATCGTCGTCTTGGCCGTAATGACGGAGGCCATCCCCTCGACCATTGGCACCCCATACCGCTTGAGGAGGTAGGCTTTCAGGGGTTCGCCACCCACATACGCCGCTGGCGTGGTGACATTCACCGTCTCACCCGCCATCCGGATGGCAAACAGCCGCAGAAACCCAACGTCCTTAGCATAGGCCCCGAGCGTGAGGCGCCAACCCCATGCCTCAAGCCCATACACGACTATCATAGGGAGCAAAATAACGATGAGCGGAAGAGGTCCGAGTTGGGAGACTGCGTGAAGAATCGGTTCGAGACCGATATGCAAAACGATTCCGATCAGGGCAAGAAGCCCAATGATCAGAAACAGGAGTTTAAACACGGGAAATGAGATTTCGACGGAGGAGCCAAGTCAACGACATCACAAAGAACCACGACCCGATGGCGGCTAAAGCGAGAAACCAATGTAACATTCCCAACCCTGCACAGATCAGGACCACCACAGAAAAATCTCGATTGGCCACGTTGCCCAGCATAAACTCGATTTTTTGGCGTTCACGTGCCGTCAACAAGCGTAAATCACGTGGTCGTGAACGCACCTGGCGAGCCACATTGACCAATAACAACGACACGATATTGGCTAGCACCGCTGATGCGCCCATCACCAATGGCAGTTGTGTCTGCTCCCATGGTCCCTGGAGATAGGCTCCGCAGGCCATTCCGGCAAAGATAGCGATATGCACGACGTTGTCTGCCCAAATGTCCAACTCCTGCCCAAACTTAGATTCGGAAAACGTCAGCCTGGCCACTTCGCCATCGCAACAATCAATGATCACTGACAATTGAAAGAGCAGCGCCCCAATCAGCGCATATTCCCATGAGCCGGGAACAAAGAACCCTGCTGCGAGTAATCCCACCACCATGGAGATGATCGTGATCGTATTTGGTGACCATTGTAGCTTCAAAAATAGTCGCGTGAGCAAACCAGAGCACTTTCGGTTCACATAGCGATCAACCAATCCGTCCATCCCGCCTTTCAACGTCTGAAGAGAACGGACCAATGTTTGTTCTGCCAGCTTCGGCCCCTGGGGACCACGGACATCTCGAAACCAATGCGTCTCACCTGAAATAGTTTGGACCGTGCCTTCGACCGCAGCCTGTTCCAAGGCTAACCGTAAGGGGTTCGTCCCATGGGCATGCAACACACCCGATACGCCTAATAACCGGCCTGGCAATACCATGAGATCCCCGACGATGTGTAGCCCTGACCCATCAGGGCTCTTAACCGGAGGAGCGGCTTCCATAAGGGGCAACACGGCAGGATCTCGAAACATCACAGAGGGCGCCGGCCGACCTTCAAAACCTACCCTCACCACGACACTCGGATTCTCCCAATGATAGCCGTCTTCCTGCTGACCAACGACGACAACCGCTTTGCCTTGTGCACCTTCATATCGTAATCGCTGGACCAGTGATGAAGAAAACACGGTATGACAGCCCACCACCATACAGGCGCCATTGACTTCATCGGCCAAGGTCTCCCAGGTTTCGGGGTCATGAGGTGGAAATTCACGAACAGGCAACCAGCGAACCGCAGCCTGAAGCCGACTATCTTCTCGCAACAAATCTCGCAAGGCCGGCTCTTCTTTCCCGGCTAAGACCCAAATTTGAGATATGCCGCCTCGCTGCAAGGTGAACACGGCCCGTTGAAACAACGTCATCCCGCCAACACGGGTTAATGGACTTGGTAGGGCCTCCACGGAATCTCCGCTCCCTGACGCGAACACCCCGGCGGAGGTGAGGAGAATGGCCGTATCAACGGCATCTGTCGTTTCTTGTTTGAGAATTCCATCCATAATGATTACGCCTCAATTAGACGACTATGGAGTCACGGAAACGCCTACAGGAGTCTGCTGCATGGCTTCTATGGCTGGCAAGATCTGTGAAGTCGCTCGCTGAATATCTTCAGGAAAATCAATTTCAATCCAGGGTAAGCCTCCAATTTTTTCATACCCAACGGGGACATCCTGG
Source organism: Nitrospirota bacterium (assembly GCA_029881175.1). Classification (GTDB taxonomy): domain Bacteria; phylum Nitrospirota; class Nitrospiria; order Nitrospirales; family UBA8639; genus Nitrospira_E. The sequence continues at coordinate 8,873 of JAOUNC010000069.1, forward strand.
AAAAACGTCGCGAGCGCATCCTCATATTCCATATCGAGCTGGCCATCTTCAATAAAGGTTTGGACGGAAGCAAGCAACGAAGGGATATCCGATTGTTGAACCTTCAAAAACCCTACACCCTCTCCGGCTTCCTGGTAATGTGCTGGCAGTCTCTTGCTCAACGACAGCACCCGGCCGTCTTGTGCCGCAATCATGCATTCTTCAGATTCCTGCTTCACCGTCTCATCCATGAGCAACGCTGAAGATTGTGAAGACCGCACTAAGCGTGTCAAAATTTCCGGGGCATACAAGACATCCGCATCCATGAGCACGACATCATCATCCATTTCGTGTCGAGCAGCCCATAACGAGGTGATACTTCCCCGAACAAACTGATCATTTTCCACCCATCGTATATCTACGGTGGAAGAGTCAGCGGCCATGGCCTCACGTATCGCATCTTGGGCAAACCCCACCACCAACACAATAGGAGACACACCTAATTGATGTAAACATTCGACATGTCGAGACAACAAGGTTTGCCCACCAATTTGTACCAGACATTTGGGCTTCCCTTGCGTAACCGCCTGAAGGCGTTTGCCAACCCCCGCCGCAAAAATGATGGCTTTCATCCTCGAGATTTCTCCAGCGTTGACTGAAAGGCCGATAAAAATCCTTCAATATTCTGATTGGTCAGCGCCCCGATATTAGCCACGCGAAAAATTTTGTCCTCGAGTTGGGCTTGCCCGGCATA
>JAOUNC010000458.1 GCA_029881175.1 Nitrospirota bacterium
CAGCCAACCCGGAGCCTTTGCCGCCCAAGAGTTCCTTCATATTGCCCGATCCTTCAGCTTTACCCCCACCGAAGAAATAGACGTATTTTTTCTGCCGCATAGCGATGCTCTCCTTTACCCGGCCAGTACCCTTGTAGAGAAATGAGAAGATTGAATGATCAACGAAAAAGAAGATTGCCTAGAATATGGCAATGAAGACAATAAAGTTGTCCACCGAATGACCAACGGCCCTATCCATCCGCCTGACCGGCTACTCCATTGCCTGCGTAAAAACTGTAAGGGGTTAAATCTTGCTGAAACGAGGTGTGGTGGTATCACAGTGAACGAATAACCCCGACACTCATGTTGACGGATGGTCAAAAGATTGAAGACGAACCTGGTATGTGGTAATTAACCGACGTTTGAGCCACATACCCGATGCCATAACCACTATCGCAAAAATCATCAGCGCAATCAATCGGTAATTTTCAACTGACTGCCCCTGGAAATACAGATTTCCATCGGCTCCCATGGCCAACACCCGACCTGGAGGCAAGCGATGAGTTTGCCCAGACAAATCCGAAAAATCAATCCATTCAGTACAGACTTTGACCAGCCCGTCGGCCCCCTTCACTTTGGTCCACTCCACCCCGACACAAGCCCCGTTCGCAGGGTCAAAGAGCTCCGGTTTGGCCAAAGCCGCCTCTAGATCCACTCCACTCACCCATAGCCCTAGCAGCAGCAGAACATTGCACGCCAGTATAAGACCAATGGTCACAAGATGGGTAAATCGTCGTACCCGTTGAGACTCATCAGATTGCTTACAAGCAGGCTGTTCCGTCTTCATGAGCGCGTGAGTCCTTTGCCTGTTGGCCTCGACTCAACAAAATCTTGCCTGAGCGTCTACCCTACCTCAGCTCCCGTGGACTGGAGACACGAAAAATCAGCAATGGTCAGAAAAAGACGGTCAATGGCCGTGAGCAAAGACAGCCGATTCTCTCGAATAGCCGGATTCGCATCATTCACCAGAACGGCAGAAAAAAAATCATCAATAGGCATCTTAAAGGTCAGGAGGGCCTGGAGGGCCTCACTATAGGCTTGTCGACTCACACAATCGGCCAACTCAATTTGCGCCTTGCCAAGGACCTGAAACAACTGGTGCTCTGATTCATGCTGAAACCGTTCAGGGCTCACCTGGGTCTGCGCCCATGCTTCTTTTTCGACAATTCGATGCGCCCGCTTAAATCCAATCATCAACGGCTCAAAATCAGGCTGCGTTACAATCGATTGCAAGGCTTGCATTCGCGAGAAGAGATCGCCCAAATCAGCCTGGGACACAGGACGGACTTGTGTGACAGCTTCCATCACATCCTCCCGCAACCCCATGGTGTGCCGACCGTAAAACCGAAGTCGGTCAATGATAAACCCGACAATCTCCGTCACCATCTGAGGCAATCCTTGCCCCACGCCCTGCTTCGTTAAGATCTGAATTATCTGCTCCACCACTTCAACCATATTCAGCCGAAGGGGAGATTCGTACACCATCCGGACAAGCCCATAGGCTGCCCGTCGTAATCCTAAGGGATCTTCGGAACCGGATGGGGCCATCCCCACCACAAAAAACGATGCAATCGAATCACACCGATCAGCACAGGCTACCAACATGCCTGGAAGGCTGGTGGGCAAGTCATCATCTGGAAATCGCGGGAGGTAATGTTCGCCAACAGCTCGGCATACCTCTGGAGATTCCCCATCGTGGCGCGCATATTCTTCACCCATCACGCCCTGTAACGTAGGAAATTCACCCACCATCCCGGTTGTCAGATCGGCTTTGGACAATAAGGCGGCACGTTCACAGCTTGTTTTGAGATCATCTCGACCAAGCGTGACCGCCATCCACCCGGCCAAGTCCCGTATCCGATCAACCTTCTGAAGCATGGTTCCTAATTTCTTATGAAACATCACGCCTTCTAACGCCGAAATTCGCTCATAGAGGGGATGTTTTCTGTCCTCTTTAAAGAAATGTTGCGCATCACTCAAGCGAGCCGAAAGCACACGTTCGTTTCCTTTTGTGATTAAATCGGCATCACCCCAAGGCGTATTGGTCACGGCCATAAACTTTGGCAGCAGCAGGTCTTTATTCCCGACCAGAGAAAAGAACCCTTGATGCTCCTTCATCGAAGAAATCAACACGGGCTTGGGCAACGCGAGAAACGCTTTCTGGAAGGCTCCAAGAATGGCATGAGGATTTTCGACACCCCAGACAGCCTCTTCAATCAGCTCTTGGCGATAGGCAGGATCAATCTTCCCCCTCGCTGATTTCGCCAACGCGGAAATCTGCTGAATGATGGCCGCTCGGCGTTCAACCGGATCGACCAGGACCCCGAGCTTCTTCATCGCGCTGACATAGGTGTTGGCATCGGTGAGAGGAACGCCCTGTCCTGGTTTTTTGCCTTTCACACGGAAATAGCGGTGGCCCCAGGTGACTCCCCCCGAACGAATCCCCGCAAATTCCACAACAAGCGCGTGCCCCCCC
>JAOUNC010000070.1 GCA_029881175.1 Nitrospirota bacterium
AACCCCTTTCACGCATTCAGAGATGTAAATCGGAATCTGCTGTTCTATCCCACGAGCGTTGTTACGGCATCACGAAACAATTGGATCATGAGTGGATTCGAAACCCCGGTGAGCGAACTTATCCTGGACTATCAAGCCCTCCTGGCCGAAACCCGTCCAGAAACACCAACCGAAACAGAGCAGGCCACCGCCTCAGAAATTCCCAAGATAGACCCCGGCACTGCCCGCACCAACGACGACGCCCTCGGCACATTGCGGGAAGAAATCTCCACACTCAAAGAAGAAATCTCACGACTTAAAGAACAAATCAGGCCTCAAGTGAAAGACGCATCATTAACAAACATCCCCTGATCCTAATCTGCGGTCATCCCCACAGGTTGTTGGTGGGGATCCATCTTCCTTCCTTCCGCCATGTTTAACTTCCCCCGGGTTGCCATTTTGATCCTTTCCCCTTCATTGTCATCCTGATCCATTCGGCGAAGTCTATCCTGAGCAAAGCCGAAGGGCTTAGGACAAGGGCACGCGAAGGATCTGTGCGAAGCCAAACCCACGTAAGGTCTACAAAATCCAGACCTCATGCACGACATACGTTGGAGCCCGGCCATTCTGCAAAAGGCCTTGTTGCAGGTTGGGTGGGCTGATCACCTCTTAAATGTCCGTTCGCATGCCGGACCCAAAAAACGCGACTCCTTTACGCTAAGGGAGATTTATTATTAAAGCGTATTGGAGTAGAATACGGTTCGTTTAAGCGACCCGGCTTACAAAACTTTCCTCGTTAACACTTAGCAGGTAAGAGGAGATGAATCTATGGAAAAGTCATCTAAAAACCAAAAAAAAACATCAGCGAAAAGCCTTAAAAAAACACCAGCGAAAAAGGCAAGCAAGACAACAGATGCCGGTAAAACGAAGCCAAAGTCAAAAGCCGCTCCTGAACGAAAGGTTGCTTCGGGTAAAACACGTACTCCACAAAACCATCCTGCTGCCGCACCAACAGAAGCAGAATCTCAACAAAAGTATTATGAAGGTCTTGGGTCAAGGCTAGCTGAGAGGGCGTATGAACTTTTCGTGCAACGAGGCTACGAACACGGACATGATTTAGAAGATTGGCTCGAAGCTGAACGGCAAATTCTTCCGAAGGAAATCTTGGAGAGGTCATAAGGTGGGCCGAAAGCCACGGTGATGGGTGAAATCTTGCCCACAGTCAAAACCGTGCGTTCCGTTGATAAGAGAAAGCCTGCGCGAGTAGATCCGTAAGGAAAGGGGGCAGTGTTGAAGCAACTGCTGTGAATTCTAGCCTATCTTTTCGTTCTACAAAAAATCCTGTCTGGAGTCGCGTTCCCGGATAATCCCAAATCGGCAGGTGGCCCGCTCTCAACCCCCATTTCGTCATCCCCGCAGGTCGTAGAGCCTGGCCCTGTAAGGCCGTTGGCCAGGGGTGGGGATCCATCCTCCTTTTCTCCGACATGCCTTACTTCCCCCGCATCCCCATCTTGACCCTCCCATTGTCAACCTCATCCATTCGACGAAGTCTATCCTGAGCAAAGCCGAAGAGCTCAGGACAAGGGCTCCGCGATGGATCTGTGTCCAGCCCCACTCACATAAGGTCTACAAAATTCAGTCGCGATACATGACATCTCATTTGGGGTGGAACCCGTCCCTTCTGCAAGAGGCCTGGTTAGACGTAAGGTGCACCGATCATCTCTCAAAAGCCAAAACTCATGCCTGTCCCTAAATCATTCACCAATCGTCATTCCTGCCGTCGTTGGCAGGAATCTTCCCCGTCCGTCATGCCCGACATTACTAATCGGGAATCCATCTTATTTCCCCCCTTGCCATCCTGAGGTCCTGCGAAGGATCTTGAGCCCAACCCAACCCACGTAAGGTCTACAATCTAATCGTCATGCCCGAACCTATGTTGGAGCCTGACCCTTCTTCAATGGGTATGGTTGCCGTTTGGGTGGCCTGATTATCTCTTTGACCCCAATGCCTAAAAGTGGAATGTCGGAGAAGAAATGGATTTTTACAATCCAGGGGAGGAGCTAGAAAATTGACTGGCATCAATTAAGACGCCCTTGTGTTCAAAGGGCAGTCTTTGGCCTTGAACATGAACGATACCGGTGACCTGGTAGGTCAGGTTCTGGTCTTGGCGAAAATTGAGGAGTTGGCGCACCACATCCAGAGTGGATGTGGTGGTCTCGACGGAAACCAGGGCGTCTCCTAGCCTGGAAATCGTTGAGGATTTATTCGACAGGCCGCGGGCAAGGCGTTGCTCATTGAGGTGAAGAGTGAAATCCAGGCCGGTGACCTCCAAATCAAAATCATTGGGATTGCGCACACGCAGGTCAACCTGCAGCCGTTGTTCAAACATTGTGGTGTCCAACGGAGTAATACTAACCAGCAGAACTTCGGGAGATTCAGGTTGTAACGACGCAGGAGTGATGGACTGGCAATTGGTCAGAAACAGAACGATACACGCTACCGTGAGTGCGCCCCACCATGGTTTTTTCAACATCATAAAAAATCATACCGCAATTCTCATGGCAAAGCGAAATATGTGTCAACGCATCGTGCCTGTACATTCGAAAGATGAATCCAACTGCCATATAAAAGCCCGTTCGGCAATCGGAGAAGATGTCTTTTACTAATCTCAGGGTAACCACGATATTCTGAGCTTCCTTTCCCGTCGTTGCAAAAAAATTCGAGATTGTCATCCTGATCCATGCGACGAAGTCTATCCTGAGCAAAGCCGAAGGGCTCAGCAACTGTCTTGAATGTCAAGGAGTATTCACACTTAGATCTTGCCATTTTGTTTGATGCTTCATCATCGCATTCAAGATCCTCAGCAATTTGCGCATGCAGGCCGTCAACGCCACCTTCTTCTCTTCCCCGGCTGCCAGGAGGCGCTCATAGAACGCGTTGATGACGGGATTGTGGCGGGTGGCCACCAGGGCGCCCATGGACAGGGCCGCCCGAACGCGGGCTCGCCCACCCCAAATCCGGCGCTGGCCTCGGTGGCCCCCACTATCCCGATTAAACGGCGCCACCCCAATCAATGCGGCCATTTGCTTGTGGTTCAAGTGGCCCAACTCGGGGACCTCGGCCAGCAACGTCTGCGACAAGACCGCCCCCACCCCTTGGGCGCTTTGCAACAGATCATCCTGGACCCGCCAGACAGGACTCTGCTGAATCAACTGCGTCAGCTCTTTCTCGGTCCGTCCCAATTCCTTGGTCAGCCAGGTCAGATGCACACGGACTCGTTGGCGCCGGGCCGCGTTGGGCTGCGCCCCCAGCCGATCCGTTTTGGCCAGGGTCCCCGTGGCTTGAGCAAAGGCCCGAACCTGTCGAGGATTGACCACCACCACGGGCAGCTGGGCGGCGGCCAGCGCTCTGACTCCCCGGGCCTCCAACCCGCCGGTGGCTTCGAGCACAATCAAGGTGGGGGCCACAGTGCGCAGATGTGTCACGACCTGCTTCACCCCCGCTGCGTCGTTCGCCACCTGCCGGGGTTGCCCCGTCGCGTGGAGGGCCACATCCAAAGGCTTCTTTGCGACGTCAATCCCAACATACCCGGCGGTCGTGGCCCTAGAACCTCCTATGTGAGTCGAATTGGTCTCCAGCGGCCCAGCCTTGCTCATGCGGGCTCGAGAGGCCCCAGCAACTGTTCGGGCTCAGGAAGAGACGGACGTGACGACCCACGCTGAGCCACGGTCTCTCAGGACCTCAGGACAATCGGTCTATCACGTCCCAAACAATGAACAGGGATACTAACCACATCGTCTTTCTAAGATATAAGGACAAGGCTCCAACGAAGGATCTGAGTCTAGCCCCACTCACATAAGGTCCACAAAATCCCCTCCCAGTCGCCATTCCCGACATACGGTGGAGCCCGTCCCTTCTGCAAGAGGCCTGGTTGTCGGTTAGGTGCACCGATCAACTCTCAATAAGTCAATACTCATGCCTGACCCCACCTACGACTCCACCGACGAGTTTGGATGGAGGCCCGCTGACAAATGGCGGGCGTAATAGAGGGAACAGATGAAATATTCGTTTACGGGCGGGGAGTGAGATAGATGTCGAAGCGGTGTTTTCTTGTTTTGATGGAGGTCTGGGGTTTGATCCCGGCCAGGAAATTTGCATAGGCTGGGCGTTTGACCACGACGCGGTTGGTGGCAATTGTGAGCGCCAGGGTGAGTAATTCATCGGCATCCTCATCCTGCCCGACGATTTCTTGTAACATTCGCATTTCTTTCTTGACAAGCGCCGATTTTTCTCTATGCGGAAACATGGGGTCGAGATAAATGACTTCGGGTTCAAAGGGGGTTTTTAAGAGTTCTTGCTGGCTCTCCCCACAGTTGAAGGAGAGGTGGTCTTTGATCAATGGGCCAATTTTCTCATCGTGTTCGGCTCGGCGGATGCCATCTTCAAGAAGTGTGGCGATGACTGCTGATCGTTCGATCATATGCACGCGGCAGCCCATGGTCGCGAGCACAAAGGCATCACGCCCCCATCCGGCGGTGGCATCCACGATGTTGGGGCGATGGCCTTTTTTGATGCCTACCGCTTTGCTGATGACTTCGCCACCCGCATGGCCATATTTTCTCCGATACGCCGTTTTGCCTGAGAGAAAATCAATGACGATTGGTGCGATGCTTGGCTGGTCTAAATTGACCAATTCCAATCGCCCGATTCTCATTTGTAGCGAATAGTTCATAGACGTGGTGGATTCTTTCAGCCTGAGGCCGAGTAAGAAGGGTGGGGCCTAGAGCATGTGGGAATCGGTCACCATGCTACCCAACCCTTCAAATAATGTACAGATAATGTACAGATGGAAATTGGGGGAAGGACGTGAAGATGAATTCCCCCCTGCCAACGACTGCAGGGGCAGCCTCAACGAATGCCGGGACTGGAGAGAGGCGAGAATGACGGAGTCATAGGAAAAGGGAGTCGATATCCTCGATTGGTAACCAGTGGGCTTATGTTGTATTTCATCTATTCGGCAATACCTTTCGTTCACTCTGAGCCTGTCAAAGGGCAGGGCCATTCCTGGAAAACAGGGAATGGTTCGACTAGCTCACCACGAACGGCATGGATAGCGACCCTCCTACCCAGCATTAGAGAGGGTTGGGTGGCAGCGATGCTTCGGGGAACCATTTCTTCCTGAACCAGAAGGCGACATTGACGAGCGCTAAGAGGACTGGTACTTCGACGAGTGGTCCGATGACGGTGGCAAAGGCGACGGCCGATCCCAGACCGAATGCGGCGATGGCCACAGCGATAGCCAGCTCAAAATTGTTGCTGGCGGCCGTGAAGGATGTGGCGGTGGTTTTGCCATAGTCTGCCCCAATGAGTTTGCCCATGCCAAAGCTGACGAGAAACATGATGACGAAATAGAGGATGAGGGGCCAGGCAATTCTCACCACATCGCCTGGCAGGGTGAGCACCAGGCTGCCTTTGAGCGTAAACATGGCGAAGATGGTGAACAGCAGCGCAATGAGCGTGATGGGGGCGATCTTCGGGAGAAACCGCTCTTCATACCATAGAGAGCCTTTGTGCTTGAGCCCTATCCACCGGGAGAGGAACCCACACACAAATGGGATGCCGAGATAGATGAAGACACTTTCGGCGATCGTCTGGAAGCTGACGTCGACAATGTGCACGGATAATCCCAATAGGGGTGGCAGGATTTCTAAATAGAACCAGGCCAATCCACTGAAGAAGATCAATTGAAAGAGACTGTTGAAGGCCACCAATGCAGCCACATATTGGTTATCGCCTTCTGCGAGTTGATTCCAGACCAGGACCATGGCAATACATCGCGCCAGTCCGATGAGGATGAGGCCGGTCATGTAGGCCGGCGAATCGTGAAGAAACGTGACGGCCAGACCAAACATGAGCAAAGGGCCGATGACCCAGTTTTGGACGAGTGAGAGGAGGAGGATTTTCCAATCACGAAAGATAAGTGGAAGCTCCTCGTATTTCACCCGAGCGAGCGGGGGATACATCATCAATATGAGGCCGATGGCGATGGGGATGTTGGTCGTCCCCAGCGAGAAGCTGTTGACAAATGCGGGTGCTCCGGTGAAGACCGAACCAATCGTGACGCCCGTTGCCATGGCTAAGATGATCCAGGCGGTCAGGTAGCGGTCGAGAAACGATAAACGACGTGGGGCACATGCCGTCATGTGAGCAACTCGTCAATTTTTTCTTTGAGTAGAAAGAAGGCTTGATCAAATGCAACTTGGATGTCGGTTTCGGTGCCTGAAGTGTTCGCGGGATCGGGAATGCTCCAATGCCGTTTTTGGGGTTGGCCTGGAAAGATGGGACAGGTTTCTCCGGCAGTCTGATCGCAGACCGTAATGATGAGATCAAATGCCGTACCTGTAATGGTATGCCACGACTTGCTGTATGGCTGGCCGGGATCGACCCCATGCCGGCGTAAGGTGGCCATGGCCTGGGGATGGACTTTTCCGGTCGGATGACTGCCTGCACTCCAGGCCTGATAGCGTCCTTGGCCCACATGGTTGATAAGGGCTTCGGCCATGATGGAACGGCAGGAGTTGCCCGTGCAGAGGATGAGAATCTTGGTTGGAGTACTTGGCAATGGATGAGAAGCAAATGACTGGCGAGGGGATACCCCCTCACCAGTAGGGGTAAAAGAAATGAGTGGTGGAGGGGTTATTTCTTGGCCTTTTTGTCTGCCCGTTTTTCCTTCATGGTTTTGGCGGGTTTCTTCTTGGTTTCTTTTTTGGCGTCCTGACTTTTTCCCATGGGAATACTCCTTGTGAATAAATTGCGTAACGTTTCTGCGAAATAGTTGAGCGCTATGGATCTTATTTTTTTGCGGCGACCTGCGCCTTATAGGCTTTGTCTTGTTCTTCCCAGTCCAGTCGAAGTCGTTCTGAGAATTTTTTGGTACTTTCCTGTTTTTCCATCATAAGGTCAGCATTGAGAGCTGCCGCTTCAATTGCTTGTCCCACAGTTGGCGCCTGATATTGATCGTGAATGACACGGAGGGTTTCGACTAATGGGGTGGGATACCCTCGTCTCTTGCAAAATTGGATGCCATCGGGTGTCAGAGTAATTCCGTCTTCTTGGACCAGCGCCTTGGTGCCTGCCGGGGCATTTTTCCCCGTGTATCCGTAGAGTTCTCCAGATTTGCCTTCGGAAAATTGCTTGTGTTGTTCGGCCATGTGTGAACTTCCTTTCTTAAGTGAAAAAAACTTATCAGACGATCCGTCAATGGTTGAGACCGTGTTCTCGGTTGCAGATCTATAGTGTAGACGGTTTATGGTTGTTTTGCCTACTGCTTTTTTATGGGGGCAGGAAATATATGAGTAAGGGAGGAGGGGCCGATGGTTCACCTTGATGATTGCGTGCTGAGCTTGAACTGAAGGACCCCTTTTTCTGTGATCCTTTGCATGTGAAGAGGGGCATTCCAATACTCCTCGGCCTTTTCAAAGGGGCTTAAGGGATTGGCCGTGTCACCACAACAATGCCGTCTTCTGTGACGGTATAGCTGCTGCGGTCAGCTTCTGGATCGTACCCGATGACGGTCCCCGCAGGGATATTCACTCCCTTGTCGATGATCGCGCGGCGAATCCGGGCACCTTCTCCTATTTCAACATCTTCCATGATGACCGATTCCTGAACGTCCGCAAATTGGTTCACGCGGACGTCTGGGGATAAGACACTTTTTTCGACCTTCCCGCCTGCGATGATGCATCCCCCGGACACAATGGAGTCTAAGGCTACGCCCGTTCGCCCCCCGGGCTTTTGATCCGCAAAGACGAATTTGGCGGGCGGAAATTGTCCTTGGTAGGTGCGGATTGGCCAAGCTTCGTCGTAGAGATTGAGGAGAGGATCCACCCCGACGAGATCCATGTTGGCTTCGTAGTACGCATCAAGCGTACCGATATCCCGCCAGTATTTGACTTGTTTTTTGTTTTCATCTTGAAAGTTATAGGCGAAGACTCGTTTGTTCTGCAGCATGTTGGGGATGATGTTTCTTCCAAAGTCATGGGCGGTAGCCATTTCAGCGTCTTTTCGCAGTTCTTCATAGAGGTGGCCTGTACGAAAGAGGTAGATGCCCATGGAGATAAAGGCATGGGTTGGATCATCAGGCAAGGGAAAAGGGTTGGATGGCTTTTCTTCAAACCGGATGACACGCATTGTGGAATCCACACCTAAGACGCCGAATGACCGAGTTTCTTCGATGGGCCATTCAATAGCGCCGACAACAGCATCTGCTTCCGTTTCCTGCATGAATCGGAACATATCCGCATAGTTCATTTTGTAGAGATGATCCCCGGCTAGGATCAAGAGGTATTTCGGCTGTTCTTGTTCCAACAGGAAAATGTTTTGATGGACGGCATCGGCTGTGCCCCGGTACCACTCTGCGCTAATACGTTGTTGCGGTGGGATGGAAAAGAGGAATTCCCCAAGCTCCGGGTTAAAGATCGACCACCCCCGCCTGATGTGGCGATCTAAGGAGTGAGATTTATACTGTATAAGAACGGCGATTTTTCGAAGTCCAGAATTTAAGCAATTGCTTAGGGTGACGTCGATGATCCTGTATTTGCCGCCGAAGGGGACCGCTGGTTTGGCCCGGTGCTGGGTAAGTGGTAGCAATCGTTCGCCACGGCCGCCAGCAAGAATCATGGTATAGACATCGCGCATAAGTCATCCGCCTTATTTTGAAATCATTTCGATGATGTGTTGTTGTAGAATCCTAATCATCTAGTAGAGAAAAGTATAGATGGGGAAATTTGCTAGTCAGGCTGTTTGACTCTTCGTCTTTTAGCGAGGTGCGTTGAGTAATGTGTGAATGGCGGGAACGATGTCTTCGGGTTTGGTGGTGGGGGCAAAGCGTTCATGGGCGTTGCCGGATCGATCGACGAGAAATTTGGTGAAGTTCCATTTGATTGCTTCCGACCCTAAAAGGCCTGGCGCTTGCTTTTTAAGAAGTTGATAGAGGGGATGGGTATTCGGGCCGTTCACTTCAATTTTGGCGAACATGGGAAAACTCACGCTATAGTTGCTTTGGCAAAAATGTTGGATCTCTTCATGGCTCCCAGGATCTTGGCTGCCGAATTGATTGCATGGGAAACCTAGCACCTCGAAGCCTTGGTCATGATACTGCTTGTAGAGGTCTTCTAAGCCTTGGAATTGCGGCGTGAATCCGCAGCGTGATGCCGTGTTTACGATGAGCAAGACGGTGCCTTGGTATCTTGAAAGAGCCCGGTCTTCTCCGCTGATAGTGTGGCAGGTGATTTGGTAAATGGGGTTCATGATGAAATCCTTTAGCTTGAGTGGGAAGAAAAGGCCGTTATTAAACGGGCATGATATTTGACAGGTTATCCATTGTACTGTATTCTGATAAAAGTTCGTGCTGGTTCGGTCCGACGGCGGGAACATTCAAAAATTTTCGGACCTCGCGATCGTATCGCGACCAGATCCTCTTTGGGACGGACTTCCTACCTAATTCTGTTTCCCTCGTTTTTCTGAC
>JAOUNC010000459.1 GCA_029881175.1 Nitrospirota bacterium
TGAAAGAGGTGTTAATCACCACACGCAATCAACATCGTGCCTTAACGCTTGCTGAGCGGTTTCAAGGGCGTGCGGTTCCCTATGATCAACTCCGTCATACGTTGGCAAAGGCTGATATTGTTATTTGTGCAACCGGGGCTCCTCACTTTGTGATTTCTAAAGAAGATATTCAGGCGGCGGTTCATCAACGGATGAACCGCCCCATTTTTTTGATTGATATTACTGTCCCCCGTAATATTGATCCCACGGTCAAGGATGTAGACAACGCCTTTGTCTTTGACATTGACGATCTCAATGCCCACGTAGGCCAGAATCAAGAAGAGCGGTTGAAGGAAGCAAAAACGGCCGAGAAATTGGTGAAGAATGAAGTGAGCTGTATGGTCGCCTGGGTTCGTGGGTTGGAAGCCACACCGACGATAGTTGCCCTAAGGAATAAAGCCGAAAATATTAAAAAGACCGAATTGGACAAAGTCTTTCATCGGTTAGGGGAACTTTCTGATAAAGATCGTATGGCCATAGAAGGATTGGCGTCCGGGATTGTGAATAAGTTACTTCATGGTCCGTTGGTGACGTTGAAAGCAGAAGCCCAGTCGCAAAATGGATTTGCCTTCATTGAAGCGGCACGACGCTTTTTCGAGCTTCAAGAGCGTGAAATCCACTCGCTCAAGTCTCAGACGGTGGAGGATGCAATTGATTACGAGGTCTCGGAGGAGTCTGTGTCTCAGAAAGATGAGTTATGAGTAGGGTGACTCGGTCACGTTCAACGATTGTCATCGGAACCCGGGGGAGCCAACTGGCCCTTTGGCAGGCAGAATGGGTGCAAGCACAGCTTAAGCAAATGGCTCCTGATCTTTCTGTGGTTCTCAAGAGGATTCAAACGAGTGGAGATAAGATTCAGGACGTCCCGCTGGCCAAAGTCGGTGGTAAAGGCCTGTTTGTCAAAGAAATTGAAGAAGCGCTTTTACAAAAAGAGATTGATCTCGCTGTACATAGTATGAAGGATTTGCCTGCGGTATTGCCTAGCGGCTTGCAAATTATTTGTGTTCCTGAGCGTGAAGACGCCAGGGATGCGTGGCTGGCGTGGAATGGAAACAAACTTGATGCATTGGGATTGGGCGGGCGAGTGGGCACGAGCAGCTTACGTCGGCAGTCTCAGCTCTTACATGTTCGCCCGGATCTGCAGATTGAGATGCTACGAGGCAATGTTGATACACGACTTCGTAAGCTTCAAGAGAAACACTTTGATGCCATTGTGCTCGCGGCTTCAGGGCTTAAACGATTGGGTTGGGATGCACATATTACAGAATGTCTTCCTGTCGATATCAGTCTTCCGGCCATTGGACAGGGGGCCCTGGGGATTGAGGGGCGTGAGGATGATGCTTTTGTCATCGACCTGGTTTCTCAGTTAGAGCATAATCCTACGCGAGTGGCGGTGACGGCGGAGCGGGCCCTTTTAAGGCGTTTGGAAGGAGGGTGTCAGGTGCCGATAGCCGGGCATGCCGTTCTTCAAGGCGATGACCTCACCTTAGATGGATTAGTGGCGAGTCTTGATGGCAAGCGATATGTCCGGTATTCCTTGACCGGGTCGATGATTAAACCAGAGTCCATTGGGACGAGGGTGGCTGAAGAATTGTTGGCACGCGGCGCCCAACCGATTCTGCAAGAAATCTACGGGGCGGTCTAAGAGAATGAAAAAGTCCCAAGCAGGAGGGCATGTTTATCTTGTGGGTGCCGGCCCGGGCGATGCCAAATTGCTGACCCTGCGTGGGAAAGAATGCTTGGAGTTGGCTGATGTTGTGCTGTATGACCATTTAGCGAATTCTGAATTATTGAAGTATTCGCCTGCCCATGCTGAACGGATTTATGTTGGTCGAAAAGGTCGGGGATCGTACAGGGAGCAAGAAGATATTAACGCGTTATTGCTGAGTAAGGCACAGGAAGGAAAACGTGTTGTGCGCTTGAAGGGGGGCGATCCCTTTGTGTTTGGTCGTGGCGGTGAAGAGGCCGAAGTGATGGCGGAAGCAGGCATTCCCTTTACCGTGATACCTGGCGTCTCTGCCGCTGTGGCGGTGCCGGCGTATGCAGGGATTCCCGTGACGCATCGGACCTTGGCGTCCACCGTTGCATTTGTGACAGGGCATGAAGACCCAACGAAAGCCTCAAGTTCGATGGAGTGGCCGCGTTTGGCTTCTGCCGAAGGGACGCTCGTCTTTCTCATGGGGACAAAGAATCTCCCACAAATTGTTGACCGGTTGATCCAGGAAGGTAAGCCGTTGTCGACACCGGTTGCCGCGATTCGATGGGGAACGTATGCGCGCCAACGAACTGTGGTTGGAACGTTGGAGGATATTGTGGAGAAAGTGACCCAAGCCGACTTCAGCCCGCCAACGGTCATTGTGGTGGGCGAGGTGGTTCGCTTGCGTGATCGATTAAATTGGTATGAAACTCGGCCGTTGTTTGGGAAAGGGGTGTTGGTGACACGTCCTCGTGCG
>JAOUNC010000071.1 GCA_029881175.1 Nitrospirota bacterium
CCCCTCCCCGCCATTCATGGCGATCGGTCACAACTTCGACAACTACTCATGAACATTGTCACCAATGCCGCCGAAGCCATCGGAGATCAAGCCGGCACAATCGCTATCAGCACCGGCACGATCGATACCGCGACACATGATTTTCGCCAGTATCATATTATGGGAGATCTCCCTTCAGGCTCATGTGTGTCATTGAAAATTCAAGATACCGGAATTGGCATGGAGCCTGAATTAATTCCAAAAATTTTCGATCCATTTTTTTCGACAAAATTCCCAGGCCGAGGCCTGGGCCTCGCCACGCTTTTAGGCCTTGCGCGTGGTCATGGAGCGGCCATTGCCGTCCACAGTCAACTCGGACATGGAACAGAATTCTGTTTCATCTTTCCCACACGCCAACGACCTTTGCCTCAACAAGCCCCCTCGGTGACGTTACCACTGACACCAGCCAACAGCCCCACACTCACTAAAGTGCTCGTCGTCGATGACGAAGAAGATGTCCGAACCGCCTGTTCACTCATCTTACAAGAAATGGGCTTCGAGGCTTTGGTGGCCCAGGATGGGAAGGCAGGCTTACGTATTTTCGAAGAATATCAGAAGCAGATCGCGCTCATATTTCTCGATCTCACCATGCCCAATTTGGATGGAGGGCAACTTGCTGAGAAAATTCGTCAACTGAATCCACATGTCCCCATTCTTGTGTCCAGTGGATATGCTGAAGTAGACGCCATGAAACATTTTCCACAATCTTCCTCAAGCGCCTTTATTCAAAAGCCGTTTCAGGTAGAAGTTCTCATCGCCAAAGTCCAAGAACTGACAGGGATGGATGGAGAAAGTACAAAGTGAAAGCCGAAATACTCAGCGCAGCTTGCAACCGACTGCCTCCTTGTCACATGTCACGTTTCCCGTTGATAACGATCCCTGCCCATTCCAATGCTCGCACACATACCACCAGGCTCAATACGAACCATTCACGCGATATCCTTGATTGATCTATTCGCTTCATAATACATTTACCCTTTACCCAATCCCTCATGACACAATCCTTACACGCCACAGGTCAAACCATTCACCATGATGTCATTATCATCGGTGGAGGCTCTGCCGGCTATGCAGCCGCACGCACAGCGGAAGCGGAAGGAGCCGATGTTGGCATCATCGACCAAGGCCCGCTTGGTGGGCTCTGTATTTTACGCGGATGTATGCCGACGAAAGCCATGCTCCGTTCTTCCGATATCGCGGCGCTCATCCGTCGAGCACCTGAATTTGGGTTACATTCCTCAACAGTTCAAGCCAATCTCAACGCCATTATTGACCGAAAAAATCGTCTCATCAAGGAATTTGCCGACTATCGAATTCAAGCGCTACAGCATCCACGATTTACGCTCTACCAGGAACAGGCCCATTTCAGCTCTCCGACACTCATTCAGGCTGGCCCACATCAACTGTCGGCAAAGGCTGTTATCATTGCCACGGGATCGGTCGTCTCCCGCATGCCCATCACCGGCCTGGAAGAAGGCGGCTATCTCACAAGCGACGAGGCACTAGAACTCCGCACCCCACCTGAATCGATGATCATCTTGGGCGGCGGTGCGGTGGCTTTGGAATTGGCTCAATTCTTCTCTCGAATCGGCGTCAAAGTCAGCCTGATTCAACGAAGCGGGCATATCATGTCGAAAACAGACAAAGACTTAGCAAGACCAGTTGAAGCTAAGCTTCAAGAAGAAGGCATGATGATCTATACCAACACCTCTATTGAACGTGTGACGCAATGCTCTGATGGAGAAAAGACCCTTCATTTTCTGCATCACGGCGAGCCAAAACACATCACGGCCACAACAATTCTCCAAGCACTGGGACGTCGCCCGAATATTGATGGGTTACAGCTAGACGCCGCTGAAGTGAATGTCAAGAATCGCACGATTGTCGTCAATGAAACCATGCAAACATCTCAACCACACATCTATGCAGTGGGCGATGTGAATGGCCGACATGAGATCGTCCACATTGCCATTGAACAAGGAGAAATTGCTGGATGGAATGCGGTGCATCCCGATCAACCAGCCAAACGTTACGATGACAGACTCAAAGCCCAGGTCGTGTTTACCGACCCTCAAATCGCGAATGTCGGCTTATCAGAACAAGAATGTCATACCCGGCACATTCCTTTTCTCGTGGCGTCGTACCCGTTTAACGACCACGGAAAATCCCTCTGCCTTGGCGAATTACATGGCCATGTCAAAATACTCTGCCAGCCTCAAACCGGGGAGATTCTGGGTGGGCATATCGTTGGGCCGGAAGCCTCAGAACTCATCCACGAACTCATTGCCGTCATGTACTTTCATGGCACAGTGCGCGATCTTTTGCGAATACCTCACTACCATCCCACCCTAGCCGAAATCCT
The DNA here is from genome assembly GCA_029881175.1 of Nitrospirota bacterium. Lineage (GTDB taxonomy): Bacteria > Nitrospirota > Nitrospiria > Nitrospirales > UBA8639 > Nitrospira_E. The sequence goes on from JAOUNC010000071.1 coordinate 2,402, forward strand.
CACCTACCCCGCCGAAGAACTTGCAGACCAATTACCTCCGACTTCATAGGCTTACCACGACAGTACCTCACAGATTTTCCATACCACCCCCTACATTCACGATATCCCCAAACGATGCATACACCGCTCTCATCGCGACAGATCATGCCGGACTCAGAATCAAACTTAGCTCACCCGCTAAACTCATGAGCCCCATCCAAAGGGAGGAGTATCGCCACCTAAATTCTAGAAAGGAAAAGGGAACGTTTCAGGGTTTGAAATTTCCTGAAAAAGCATGGAGCAAACCAACTCGCATAGCGAATTGCCATAATATGTTTGAGGATCGTAACGAATCCCCTCAAAGTTGGACTACAAAAAAGCACATGAGAACCGGTGCTGACGAAACGCCAGCTAAAAAGATCAGCCAAACAACTGGAGTATTCTAATGAAAACACACATAATGGAGCCCAGCATGACAGCTTCTCCTCCTACCACCTCAAACGATTCACCCCCTTCCTCCATGGGCAAGATTCTCACCGTGATCATCTTTGTTATAGGCATAGGAGCGTTTGTGTATTTTGATCTTGGTCAGTATTTATCGCTTGACTCACTTAAAGCCAATCGAGATCTCCTCCTGAACTACACTGAAGCCAATTATGCCATGGCCGTCACCATGTTCATTCTCATCTACATCCTGCAAACCACATTTTCTTTGCCCGGTGGAGCCATTCTGACATTAACGGGAGGCTTCCTCTTCGGCAGCCTAATGGGAACGTTCTTCGTCAATATCGGGGCGACCGCAGGAGCAACCTTAGCCTTTTTAGCCGCCCGGTATATCCTCCGGGACTGGGTAGAACGAAAATTTGGCGACCTCCTGGGTCCCATTCAATCAGGCTTTGCGAAAAATGCCTTTAGCTATCTCATGACGCTTCGACTCATTCCCGCGTTTCCATTTTTTCTGATCAACCTTGTCTCCGGCCTCACCCGCGTCAATCTGGGAACCTATGTTCTTGCCACGTCCATTGGAATAATTCCCGGGAGCTTTGTCTTTGCCTTTGCCGGACGTCAACTGGGATCCATTAATTCTCTGAGCGAAATTGCCAGTCCACCAGTCCTCCTGGCCTTTACATTGTTAGGTCTGCTCGCATTGATGCCGGTGGCCTATCGAAAATGGACCAGCAACAGTCAAAATCCTTCAGAATCATAAGTAAGCCAACATTCCCTCTTAGGAACCCTGAGGCGTCACATGAAGACTGTTCGCGCGAAAAACCATTCACCGTTAATCCTTCCAAGCGATCAATTTAACCAAGAACTTGTCAGTAATGTTCACCCACCGCAATGGCAAAATCCGACTCCATCCGGGCGATACAATTTAGTCATCATTGGTGCAGGAACCGCCGGGTTAGTGACAGCCGCCATTGCCGCAGCCCTTGGCGCCAAAGTCGCGTTGATTGAACGCCATCTCATGGGGGGCGATTGTTTGAACGTCGGTTGTGTGCCGTCCAAAGGCATCATACGAGCCGCCAAGGCCTGGACCGCCGTCAAGGAAGCCGAACAATTTGGATTGCAGGTGTCTGGAGAAGTAAAACGGGATTTCGGCGCAGCCATGGCCCGCATGCGAAAACTTCGCGCACGGATCAGCCATCTTGACTCGGCTCATCGCTATACCAAGCTGGGGGTGGATGTGTTTATCGGCAACGGCCGCTTTACGAGTTCAAGCACCATTGACGTGGATGGGACGAGCCTTCAGTTTGCCAAAGCCGTCATTTGCACCGGCGCACGTGCCGCCGCCCCTCCCATTCCAGGACTGGATCAAGTGAATTACCTGACCAATGAAACGATTTTTTCCCTGACCGACCTGCCTGCCCGGCTTGGGGTGATTGGGGCTGGCCCTATTGGTTGTGAAATAGCGCAGTCGTTTGCCCGCTTTGGCAGTCAGGTATTTTTGGTGGAAGCCATGCACGGCGTGCTACCCAATGAAGATACGGACGCGTCAGAAATCGTTGAACGATCAATACTCCGTGACGGAGTCAAGCTGCTGTGCTGCGGGAAGGACTTAAATATCAAGCTAGTCGATGGAGTCAAACACATGTCCGTGGATTCCCACGGCCAACAATATGACATTCCTGTCGATGAAATTTTAGTAGGAGTGGGGAGAACCCCCAACACCGAAGGCTTAGGCCTCGAAACCATCGGCGTGAATTTTGATCGAAAAGGCGTCACCGTCAACCATCGACTACAAACCACCAATCCCAAAATTTATGCGGCAGGCGATATTTGCTCGCCATTCAAATTTACCCATACTGCAGATGCACAAGCCCAAATAGTGATCCAAAACGCGTTATTCCCACACCCCTTGGGGCTAGGATATGCCAGTACCGACAACCTCATTATCCCCTGGGCGACCTATACTCAGCCGGAAATTGCTCATGTGGGCATGTACGAAAAGGATACACAAGCCAAAGGCATTGAGGTGGATACGTTTACGTTCCCTCTCAATGAAGTCGATCGCGCCATTCTAGATGGAGAAGATGAGGGCTTTGCCCGCGTACATGTCAAAAAAGGCACGGATCAAATCGTAGGCGCCACCATTGTGGCGACGCATGCTGGCGATATGATTAGTGAATATACCCTGGCCATGAAGGGGGGCTTAGGACTGAATACCATCGCCAGCACGATTCACCCCTACCCAACCCAAGCAGAAGTCATCAAGAAAACGGCGAATGCCTGGAGAAAAACCACGCTCACCGAAAGAAAAAAACAGTTCTTGAGCAAGCTCTTTGCGTGGTCTCGCTGATAGGAAAAATGAAGATAGCATGGGGCAGCAACGTATGACTCAACGATGTTCTTCTATAGTGGTAGCACTGGTTCTTCTCCTCACCAGCTTACTTGTTGCTATGGCAGGTTCCGAAGACCAAATACCAGTCGGCCTCTTTTCACAAGCCCAACCCGGCACCACCTTACCTGCCGGTTGGAAACCACTGACCTTCGACAAAATTCCTATCCATACGCAATATGATCTCGTCACAGATGGAAAGACGGTCGTCGTGAAAGCCGTCAGCCAACAATCCTCGTCGGGACTCACTCGGGAAATAACTATTGACCCCAAAGAGTACCCTGTCGTGCAATGGCGCTGGAAAGTAGAAAATGTCCTCAAGCACGGGGATGTCACAGAAAAATCAGGGGATGATTATCCGGCCCGCTTATACATTACCTTCGAATATGACAGCAGCAAAGTCGGCTTTTTTGAAAAAGCCAAATACGGAGCGGCCAAACTCATTTATGGCCAGTATCCACCCATTGGTGCCATTAATTATATTTGGGAAAGCAAAAGTCCAATTGGCACGATCGTTCCGAACCCCTATACCGATCGGGTCAACATGATCGTCATTGAAAGTGGGGAAACCCGCCTACATGAATGGATTACCGAGGAACGAAATGTCTACGAAGATTATAAGAAAGCGTTTGGGGAAGATCCGCCTAAAATTTCAGGGGTGGCGATCATGACGGATACCGATAATACGAAAGAACGTGCTGTGGCCTATTTCGGAGATATTGTCTTTAAAAAGAAGTAAAAAGGGAATTGTAAAAAGAGAGAAGTAGGAATTCCTAAAGATTGAATGCCTCGAACTTCAACAGCAATAACGACTCCCTGGATTGTACTCGCGCATACTGCACCATTCACCTCTTAACTCTTTTGTCGTGTTACTTTTCACCTTTCCCTTTTAATATTTTCACGCATAGGCTGGTTCATTGCCTGGTTTCCATTTGATGTTGCATCCGGCACTGGGACGTTGCTGGCTAGGCACAGGTTGTCCGGTTAACGCCGCATCAAGAGCCGCGCGTAAATCACGCCCGGTCACGGGCTTCCTATTCCCCGGTCGACTCTCATCCAGTTGGCCACGATAGACCAAGTGCCGTTGACGATCAAACACGAAAAAATCCGGGGTGCAGGCTGCGGTAAAGGCTTTGGCTACGGCCTGTGTCTCGTCATAACAGTAGGGAAATTGCCAACCCAACTGTTCTGCCATCTCCTGAAGCCGTGAGGGAGCATCAGCAGGGTATCCCCTGGCATCATTGCTACTGACCCCCAAAATCCCAACCCCTTTCTCTTCATAATCTTTTGCCAACCTTGTGAGTTCATCTTGCACATGCACGACATAAGGACAATGCCGGCAAATAAACATCACCAGCAACACCGGGTTCTCCTGAAAGGTCTCAGGCCGCACAATCTTCTGTGACCGGACATCCGGCAGGGCAAAATCCGGTAGGGATGTCCCTAAGGCCAACATCGTGGATTCTTTTAAGGCCATCTTACAGCCCTCCTTTATCGTATATCTCTGAGAATATCGAAAGGCATGAGACCACGTTTACTCCAACGGGTCAAGAACCACTCAGTCGGTCAATTCGCGACTGTAGGAAAGAGAAGGGAATTTTCAAGAATCTGACGAAGAGTTTGGTGAGGACTGTTCGTGCTTCCAAGAACGAAAACGTTCCAGCAATGCCTCTCTAACTTGAGTCGGCACAGGCTCGGAGGGCAATTGGCGCAGCGTGGCCACCGTATATTTCATTTGGCGCAAGTAGTTTCGGCAGGCAAAACATAGTCCTAAATGCATCTGAAAACGAATGCGCTGGGTAAGCGTCAAGGAGCCTTCCAGATACTCGGTAATTAGGGCAGCAACTTCCTTACAGGTGAAATTGCCGGCCATAAAGCCCATCAGTTGTTGCCTGAAATTCCTATCCATTACTGTTACGAATTGCCTCCCCGCACATACGGATCTAAGACACGGCGCACTTTGGTCCTGGCCCGATGTAACAATACCCGCTGATTAGTCTCGCTAATCGTAAGAATATTACAGACCTCTTCAGCGCTGACACCTTCAACATCTCGCAACGTAATAACCTGTCGCTGATTGTCGGGCAACCCGTTAATGGCCTCCTCAATCGCAATCCGACATTCCTTCGACAACAACGCCCGTTCGGGTGTATCCGCTTCCCAGCCTTGGGGAGGGTCGACCCAATGGCCACTGCCAGAACCTTCCGCGACAAAGAGCGAATCTTCGAGTGAAGAACCTTCATCCTTTTCAGAATCCACCCCGGCCAAACCGAAGGGCTCATAGCGCCGCTCCCGTGTGCCCCGAGTCTTGGCTCGATTCGTGAGAATACGAAACACCCATGTTTTAAAAGACGAACGCCCCTCAAACCGACCAATCCCCTCCAGCACCCCAATCCAGGTTTCCTGCACGACTTCCTCTGCCACCGCCCGGCTCGGCACATAGGCCATGGCCAATCGCAGCAAGGACCCGGAATACTGATCCATCACGGCAGAAAACACCGTCTCATCACCATCCTGAAGAGCACGAACCAGACTGGCTTCATCCCGTGGCAAGGGATCTGATAAGTTGGGTACAGCCAGGAAAAGAACCAATTTCCTGGAAAAAATAAAGGGAAGCAACATGACGGAGATTATCCACCGGATGTCGGTGAGAATCAAGGAAGAACTACAAGGAAGAAACCGTTGTGGTGTGAAACGAAGAAAGCTTAGGTATCTTGGAAGATTTGGGCAAGAATGCCGGTGCGGGTCGTGCTCTTTGTTTTCTTCAGGAGATGTCGAACATGTTCCTTGACGGTATGCTCACTGATCTCCAAATGTTGAGCAATTTCTTTATTGGTCCCACCCTCACTAATGTATCTCACAATCTCCACTTCCCGATCGGTCAAACGGAACTGCTCTTTTGCTTGAGCGGGAACAATACGCCGCTCCCGCCCAATTTTTTCCATAAGGATCAACATGCAGGCATCATCGGTGGGCGAATGAGGCGCCAATGGGAACCCACGCAGCAACACGGGAGCATGGACATCTCCGGTTACCCGTCGTAATTCATGCTGTCCTTCAGATTCTTCCGGGTCGGCATTGTCGAGTAAGTTGCGAAGAGAAACACATAATTCCAAAATTTCCCTCGGCAACACTTCCTGCGCTCCCGCTCCATACCGTGCCCCAATAATTTGTCGGCTCAACACTTCCGCTTCGGCGTTCATAAAGAGCACATCGCCCGTTCCAGCAAACAACATGACACCGGGAATGGAACGTCGTTCAGCAATAGCTTCCAGTCGGGTGAGACCACCCCCATGACCAACATGTAATTGGGTCGAACAAGGGATTCCAATTGATCGGCGACTCAAGAGACCCTCCATTCAGAGATCTGAAAATTCATGCGATTATTCAAAATATGACACCCTTGAATTTTTCTGAGCAATCAGACATTTCTTGTTTGCTCAAAAAGATCATGATGGGTTTTCGGATAGGAAAAGGAAGAACTTAAATAAACGGAGAGAGAAAACTCTAGCAAGGGCTCGTCAGCCTTAAAAGTCACGTGCGCAGAATGCCAGTATTCTCTTCATCATTCCCAACATGTAGCAATCGGAAATCAATCGTCCTGGTCATTCCCGACCGCTGTTATCGGGAATCCATCCCCATTGCCGTCATTCCCGACAGTGGTTATCGGGAATCCATCTTGGGTTCTTTTCGGATGGATCCCCGCCTACAACCTGCGGGGATGACGAATGGGGGAGATGGAACCCCGCCACAACCTGCGGGGATGACGGAAGGGGAAATGGATCACCGCCAACAACCTGTGGGGATGACGGAGGAGAAGAGGGATACCAATGTCTGAAAGAAAGGGGGAAATGGATACCTGCCACAGACCGCGGGTATGCCAAAAATGGGATGCCCCCCGCCTACCACCTGCGGGGAGGCTGCAAAAAGAACACGTCGGCTAGAGAAATTCTATGTTCACCAAAGAGACGCCAGAGCTCCCTCGTACTTTCAGGGAACCGGTTAAAAGTGAAGACCTATTCGCCACTTCATGCACCATGCCGGAAGACGTTCCACCGGAACGTCTCTACAAAAATGGTGAAAATATCCCTCATCCTGAAGCATGCATTCCATCAGACGTCTCGGTGAGACGTCTGTCTGGCTGATGCCGTTGCACAAAAAATGGAAAAACGCTGCCAAACAAGCGCATAGCAAAACTCCGGGAAACCCTCGACCCTAAAACCGTGAACTGGTGAGCGTGACGTCGGCATCAGCCCAAGATTCGGCAAATT
>JAOUNC010000460.1 GCA_029881175.1 Nitrospirota bacterium
TCCGATTCATGAAAAATAATATTGATCATGTCACCGATGCTACGTTTGGGTGCCATGAAAATTATCTGGTCACACGAGACTTTCCATTTACCTATAAAGGGTTGGGGCTGCTCATGCCGTTTCTTGTCACGCGGCAGGTCTTTACTGGAGCCGGCCGAATTGGGATGGCGCGTTACGCAGAAGGATGGGTTTCCTTGGATGACATTGAAGGACGGGGAGGAAACAGGTCGAAGAAATCAGCCGAAGAGGCCGTGATTTATCAAATTTCGCAGCGTCCGGATTACATCGTCAACGACTTTTTTGAATGGGTTCAGCACAACCGGGCCATCGTCAATACCCGGGACGAACCGTTGGCCGATCCCGAACGATTCCGGCGTTTACATTTGCTCATGGGCGATTCGAACATGGCCGAGGAAGCCACTTTATTGAAAATGGGCACTACGGGATTGGTGCTCCAGTTGATCGAAGAAGGCCATGCTCCACAAGGCTTGGATTTCGATGACCCTGTACAGACGCTGCGCGCCATCTCGCGCGATCCTCAGCAACAGTGGATGGTCACCCTCTCAACCGGCAAACACCTCTCCGCCCTGGATATTCAAGAACAGTTTTGGGAAGCGGCGAACAAACACTATGCCGGGCAGGATGAGGAAACAGACTGGGTCCTGACACATTGGGAATCGGTGGTCACGGATTTACGAAAAGGCTATCAGTCGGTGGTCGGTCGGGTTGATTGGGCCTCCAAGCTCTGGTTGTTGGAGAATTTTCGGGATGCTGAGAAATTAGAATGGGACGACCCCTGGTTGAAAAGTCTGGATTTGGAATATCACAATGTTGATCCGCAGGCTGGTCTGTACCATGGCATGACGGAACAAGGCGATGCCCCACGCTTCACGACGAATGACTTAGTCAATCTGGCGAAAGTCAACCCACCACGAAACACCCGAGCCTTTGGCCGTTCAGAAATCATCGGGCATGTCATCAAAGAAGGCTGGGCCGATTTTCTCGAGCAGACCGCCGCTCATCATGATCCGCGCCGTCCGCCCTATGTGATCAATTGGTCGGTCTTACAACTCCAAGGCAGTCCAGCCTTCGTCATGGCCGATCCCTTTCGCACCTACGTGCAAGAAAGCCGAGATTATTGCGCAGAATCGCCTGAAGTAGATCCGCGCTAATCTGCCAGAAATTATTCGGACAAAAAATGGGTGGAATCCAACCATGCACGTATTCCAATGCGAAGGTTAGAACTTCTCTTTTTTTGAGTCTAAATATAATGTGTCAGGACAGATATCTTGCTCATGGGGCCAGGTAACAGTACCGTCCAACACGGCAACCTGTTGAAAGAAATGGAGGTCCTCAAGTTCTTGAAAAACACCAAAATTCAGCAGATGGGAACAATCATACGTTCCATTTTCTCCATTGGTGAAAACAAGCTTCAATTTATAATCATCCATGGGGGTCGCTTCTTTGATTCTTGGATTCATGATTTACCTCAAGGGATCAATTTTGAAGGGATGTTGACCTGACACTGCCAGTTCCTAATCTGCAACAAGATCATCTTTATGCAACTCAATCCAGGCTTGCAGAAGTTTCATCTTTGGGATAGGAAGGCTACCTTCCAACGTTTCTCCATCTGGAATTGAAACCACAGCCTCATGCTCCTGGTATTTGGCATGAATGTGTGGAACCTTGCGTTGTTTGTTATCAATGAAATACATGTAAACGATGTTCCATAGAACATCGATATGGCTGGCATTCATCAATCTCCATTCCTTTTTACTATTGGTGGCCAACTGATAATCTCGTCGGTTAGCCAATTTCTACAAACCCTGCGTTGAATTTAAAGAAATTCTATTATCTTTATCAAGACTTAGGAAGAAATGGAGAGCTTTCCAAAACACGATAAGCATTGCAGGAATTATCAGGGAAATTTTGGAATATCACAATGTAGATCCACAGGCCGGCCTGTACCACGGCATGACGGAAGAAGGCGATGCGCCACGTTTCACCACGAATGACTTGGTTAATTTATCGAAACATACCCACCACGAAATACCCGCGCGTTTGGTCGTTCAGAAATCATTGGGCATGTCATTAAAGAAGGATGGGCAGATTTTTTAGAACAGACCGCGGCCCATCATGATCCCCGCCGCCCACCCTATGTCATCAATTGGTCGGTCTTACAACTCCAAGGCAGTCCAGCCTTCGTCATGGCCGACCCCTTCCGCACCTACGTCCAAGAAAGCCGAGACTATTGCACTGGACCAACCTCTTCTTAAGCTGAACAATCTATTTTCCTTTCAAATTTTTGAAACGTGTCATTCCCTCAGAGCTTGCTAGGGGGTAATCATTTGGATATCGCATTTATAAAAATGGGCTTCCATCATTGGGTCCATCACCGAGGCGGGGCGAAAATTCCCATGGCACGATAAAACCAGTTTTGCATCAAGCATTTATGGAATTAACATGGTGATGTGATTCGCATGAAAGGTGT
>JAOUNC010000461.1 GCA_029881175.1 Nitrospirota bacterium
TCCCACGGTGGAGTTTTTGGGTTGGCAGCCGGATGACGGTGTTCGACAGTTATACCGGCAATGTCGAGCGGTTCTCTTCCCTGGAGAAGAAGATTTTGGTATCGTTCCGCTAGAAGCCATGGCATGCGGGAAACCGGTGATTGCCTATGGCAAAGGAGGAGTCTTGGAGACGGTCCTCCCCCTTAATCCAATCTCTGATATGGCAGGAAGCCCCTTTCCCACAGGGGTCTTCTTTTATGAGCAAACGGTGCAAGCGTTCATGAATGCGATTCAGCTATTTGAAAAACGGAAAAGCGAATTTAAGCCGCAAACGATTCGGGCTCATGTTGAATCATTTGATCGGGAGCATTTTAAAGAATGCATTAACCAGGTGATTTTGACGCATTATGAGCAATTCCGTCAGCGCCATTTATGCTAAGACGCCATTCTGAATTTTTCAAAAATCTCCTCTTCTTTTCGGATCTTTTCCTCATCAGTAGTTGTTGGGTTGCGGCCTATTTCCTTCGGTTTTCAGTTCCTCTCTTCCCTGTGACAAAGGGGATACCTCCGATTGAACCGTATTTGTGGCTGCTTGTTCCAATTATCCTAGTGTGGGGGATCTGTTTTTCGTCGTTGAATTTATACCGTCCGCGCAGAATGGGTTCCCACCTTGCCGAATTTGTGGATTTGGCTAAAGCCAATGCTTTGTGCATTTTGATTCTGGTTGCCCTCACCTTCTTTTTGAAAACCTTTGAGTTCTCCAGGCTTGTCATTCTTTATTTTTGGCTGTTGAATCTGGTGGTGTTGGGATTTTCCCGGATGGTTTTTCGGGAAATTTTAAGACTCTTGCGTCGATTAGGGTATAACCAGCGGCATGTGGTGGTGATTGGCGCGGGAGCGTTAGGACAACGAGTGGCTCACATGCTTCAGGACCATCCTGAATTGGGCATGAACGTGCGTGGGTATTTGTCTAGAAATGAGGCGAAGGTCGGACAAGCGTTACAAGGGGCACCTGTTCTTGGAACGTTCGACCAAGCCATGACATTCCTTACGCCCCAGGTGGATGTCGTATTTTTGTGTTTGCCGCCTGCTGTGGAAGGGGAAGCTGAGCGGCTAATGAAAATTCTGTCCACGACGACTGCTGAAGTGAAAATTATCCCCTCGATTTATGAGTTCATTACGCTTCGTGCTGAGGCGGAAATATTCGATGGATTGCCAATTATTACGTTGCAAGGCTCTCCTCTGTATGGCTGGAATCTCTTTCTCAAGCGGGCATTTGATGTCGCCGGTTCTCTAGTGGCTTTAGGGCTCACTTTGCCTCTTATGGCTCTGATTGCTGCGTTTATTGCACTCACGTCCCCTGGTTCTGTGTTGTACCGGCAAAAGCGTATTGGGTTGGATGGGCGTTCGTTTGAAATTATTAAATTTCGAACGATGGAGCTGGATGCTGAGTCGAAAACCGGGCCCATTTGGGCACAGGCAGGTGACGCCAGGTGTACGGCAATCGGCAAGGTACTTCGGCGAACCAGCCTGGATGAACTCCCGCAGTTTTGGAATGTCCTGAAGGGAGAGATGAGTATCGTTGGGCCACGTCCGGAGCGGCCTGAATTTATTCATTCGTTTCGTGAGCAATTCCCTCAATACAATCTTCGACACAAAATGAAGGCGGGGATTACTGGGTGGGCTCAGGTCAATGGCCTGCGTGGCAATACGTCATGGGAAAAGCGATTGGCTCTTGATATGTATTACATTGAACATTGGTCATTGTGGTTGGACGTGAAAATCATGCTCCTCACCTGTTGGAAAGGGTTTATTCATAAAGAGGCCTATTAAGCAGACGTGAGGGGTCAGGCGTGAGGAGTCAGTCGAGATGAATCGCGAAGCGGCAGGCGATCTCCAATGCTCGTTTTCCTTTTGACAAAGGTGGATGAAGGGGGATTTTTTAAAGGGGGCTGTTGAAAAAAGCCGCCAGCGGTATTCTCCCCATTTTTCCGTACTCACGTACTGGAAGTACGCTCTGCGCGCAAACAACGGTCGCCCCCTACGGGATGCAGCAAGCAATACTGCGGCCTTCCCTTCGGCAAAGCTCAGGACGGACTGGACGAACCCTTCCAAAAGGCTCAGGGCATGCTTTTTTGAACCGCCCCGAGGCCTCTGATATTCAACGTGGCTGTAGGTCTATATGCCCTCGGGACTTATTATTATTCAACACTCCCAAAAGGGGATGAGGCGAAAAGATCCGTCAGACAGGAGGCGTTTTTCTGATGGATCCCTGCTCTACCAACCTGCGGGGATGAAGGAGGAAGGTTTTCCCGTGACGATGATCGCCTATCAGCCACAAGGCTCATGGTATCTCGCTTACATTCCCTTGAAATATGACCTTCTTGTGGGCATCTTCTCTTTACTCGTATGTAAGATGAATATTGGCGCGCACTGAATGGTGTGGTTGTTGTGTTTTGGATGATGATGCTCTAGAATCAATGCATCAGCACACCAATTTGAGGTGC
>JAOUNC010000072.1 GCA_029881175.1 Nitrospirota bacterium
ATCATTCATACAAGCATTCTACAAATCATAAAAATGAAACTAAGTAAAGAGAAATGCATCTCATACTAGGATGGGTCTTTTTAAAAATTCTTAAAGGGTTGAAGCGGGAGAGGGCCCTAACTGTGGCACGAGAGTTTCATGAATCCGTTGAGATGCGTCGGTTACGGAATTCCATTCTGATTCGGTCATGACCCAGGCATCCTCGGGTTGGAGTTCAATACGATAATGTTGTTGATCGAGGGAAAACCATTCAAAGTACGGGTGCGGGGAAAGGAGGGGATGAGGGTCAAAGGACAGTAAACTCACTTTCCCTATTTGCGGAATTGCAAAATCACCTAAGGACTCCCCTGCAAGATCGTCTTCAAGGAACTTGGGGTTGCGAAACTGAATAACCTTCCCGGCGATTTCACCACTCAACGCTCCGGCAAGGCAAAAATCCACAGTCCCCAAGCTGGCAAAGGTTATTTGTCCAACGACAACATGGGGCGTTCGATTATCAAAGTAGCCTTCTTTGACCCAGCGAGCATTTCCAAATTTTTGTGCCATACATGAATTCCTACAAACACGATCTTTTTTGTAAGGAAGGGTCTAGAGCAGCCAACATTCAAGGTTTACATAAGGGGCATCGAATTTGAGAGGCAGCATCGGAGTTTTCCAAAGCATCCATTGCCGTATCTTTGTCAGGATATTCTTCCCATCCGCCTTCCCAGAAATCTGCCCGATGAGGGCCGGAAGGAATTTCCAGGCAACGATCTCGATGAATCATCGCCTGATCAAGAGATCGCTTTAAATGTATCCAATATCCCATCTTCTCATTTCCTTCTTATCGGAGTGAGTCAGGCTTACCGCCTGGCAAAAAAAGAACCTATTTCAACTCTGGAAGGAAAAATACCCTATTCGGAAGGGAAAGGACGTAGGAAGGAAATCAATCCTCAAGTAATTGCCATTCGTCTTTATCAATGAAAACTTTTTGCCCCGTTTCAAGCTTGGCCCTGCCTTCTTTATCAAAAAACTGCATGTACCGCTCAATGCGATCAGCATCATCAATACGCTCTTCTTTCATCATTCCGGTAGGCAATTTAAACCGTCGAATTAGCACCGCCATTTCACAATCCTCCAAAGTTTAACCCAAAAAATCAGAAAATTAGTCTATAGATCTATCTAGAATCCGTCAAGATCTCGTCTTCCGTTAAAGAAGACTTTCGACAGAAAAATTATCGAGCCTATTGGCCACATGCATAGGTTCTCCTATATAATTCCTGAAATACCCATTCAATTCTTCTCATCCTTCTCAAGGAGCTTATCATGCCATTATATGAATATGTGTGTGAATCATGCGATCATCACTTCGAAGCCATGCAAGCGTTGAGTGTGAAACCAGAGGATACGACATGTCCCAAATGCCAAACGGCAAAAAGTCGTCGAATCATGTCATCCTTTGCTTCCAAAATAGTCGGGACGCATAAAACGGGCTTTGCGGAGCAGAAAGCCTATGGGATGTTGGGTGAGCGGATGGATAAATTTGCCAAGCTTCCTCCCATCATGGGACAGCGTGCGGCACCAACAGAAGCCAATTCTCAACCATCCAGTGGAGAATAACTCAACCCTATGTTCCCAAAAATCTACCAGCAGCTCTAGGAATAGGAACCTCTCTGGGTTTTCCTCTCTCATCTTTTTCCTCTTGACATTCATTTCCTGAAACCGGAAAGATGGCCTCGTTTTTTACGTCCGAAGATCTTGAGAAATCATTTACCTCTGGATTTTTTACACCTCGATCATTGAAAATTTTGAATATACCAAGAGAGGCATTCAGCATGGTTCGATGGTTTAGGAAAAAATCTGGCGCTGGCAATCCTTTCTTTCTGATGGTGCCGCTATTCATCCTGTTAATCGCTCCTATTACTGCGTTCTTTGCCCTTGACCTTTCATTAGCCCAACAAGGGGCACCTCAAAAGATCTCAGATCTTCCAACGACCATTCTCGTGTCGGGAAATGGACCGGAACGTGACCTTATTGAGCGATTGGCACAGGCATTTGAACAACGCCATCCTTCGATTTCTGTAGATTTCTTCTGGCATCCCAATGCCAAACCGATCCGAACCATTGAACTACAGGAAGCAGACATTGCTATAACAGGAGAAGAAGTTTCCTCTCTACGTTCCACCATGATTGCCAGAGATGGTATCGCCGTCTTAACGAATTTTTCCAATCCTGTTAAAGAAATCTCCACGGATCAACTCGCCAATGTGTTTTCGGGAAAACTCCGCTATTGGTCTCAAGTCTATGATGAAGCGCCCCAAACAAAAATCGTATTAGTGAATCGAACGACGAATCAAAACATCCGGCAAGGATTTGAAAAATGGCTTCAGATTCCAGATGGCATCCCACGCACCGCCTATCAAGCCAATACTGAACAAGAAGCCATCACGCGAGTGAGTGGAAATCTGGAAGCCGTGACATTTGTGTCTATGGCCCCTGCCCTTCGGGCCAAAGAAGACGGCGTGGCCATTAACCTCTTATTCGTTGACCATATTGAACCGGAAGTCCAAACCGTTTTAGATAAACGCTACCCCATTCAGCGCCCCGTAATGTTCATCACGCATCTACAGCCATCGGCAGCAGTCCTGGCCTTTGAACAATTCGTGTTATCTCAAGACGGCCAACAAATAATTAAACGTAGCAAGTATTATCCCCTGAGCGATCGCTAACAAAGACCCAACGACAATTCGTTGCGAACCTGTTAGGATTCAACGTCGCAACTGGAACCAGTACCAAGGAATCAGCACAGAGCATGTTCAAAAAAGTTTTAGTTGCCAATCGGGGAGAAATCGCGATGCGTGTCATCCGGGCATGTCGAGAATTCGGCATTGCCACGGCTGCCATTTATTCGGAATGTGACGCCACGGCCATCTACGTCAAAAAAGCGAATGAAGCCTACTTGGTCGGCCCTGGACCGGTTCAAGGCTATCTGGATGCCAGACAGATTGTGGGGTTGGCTAAACGTATTCGTGCCGACGCTATTCATCCAGGCTATGGCTTTCTTGCCGAAAACGCCGCCTTCGCTAAATTATGCGAAGAAGCCGGCATTAACTTTATTGGCCCCTCGCCGTATTCGTTGGAACTCCTTGGCGATAAAGTCAAAGCACGAGAACTCGCGATAAAAATTGGGGTTCCCGTTGTCCCGGGGACTGACGGCCCGGTGGAATCGGTAGAAGATGGTCTGGCCTTTTGTCAACGAGCCGGCTATCCAGTCATGGTCAAAGCCAGCGCCGGGGGAGGTGGCCGCGGATTGCGGGTCGTCAGATCAGACGAAGAACTCAAAGAAGCCATGGAGGCCGGGGCGCGTGAAGCCCTGGCGGCATTTGGTAATGGCGAACTCTTTATCGAAAAATATATCGAACGGCCTCATCATATTGAATTTCAATTATTAGCAGACAAAAATGGCTATGTCATTCATCTGGGAGAGCGTGACTGCTCGATTCAACGGCGGCATCAAAAGCTGATCGAAATTGCGCCATCATTGGTCTTAACCCCTCGCCTCCGTGCGGAAATGGGTGAAGCCGCCATCGCCATGGCTCGAGCCGCCCAGTTTTACAATGCCGGAACGGTGGAATTTCTCTTGGATCCTGATGGCCGGTACTATTTCATGGAAATGAATCCTCGCATCCAAGTCGAACATACCGTGACCGAGCAAATTACGACCGTCGATATTGTGCAATCACAGCTCTGGATTGCCGCTGGCAGACCCCTGGTCTTTGGGCAACATGAGGTGAATCTCCAAGGTTTCGCTATTCAATCCCGTATTAATGCTGAAGACCCTCAAAATGGATTTCGACCGTCTTCAGGAAAAATTACGGCGTATCTTTCTCCTGGAGGAGTCGGAGTACGAATTGACGGTGCGGTGTATAAAGACTATACCGTCCCTCCCTATTATGATGCGCTTCTGGCCAAACTGACTGTGCATGGACGGACCTGGGATGAAACCGTGCGCCGGACCCATCGCTCACTTGAAGAATTTATGCTTCGCGGCGTGAAAACCACGATTCCTTTTTTGACAAAAATTATGGAAGAACCGGATTTCCGTGCCGGGCGGTTTGATACGAGCTATCTGGAAAGCCACCCCGACTTATTCGATTACGAAAAAATGGAAGAACCTGAGGATTTAGTCATCGCCCTTTCCGCAGCCATTGCTGCGTATGAAGGCTTGTAAGCATCTTCGTCCATCTAACGGATACTGCATGTCCGTTGTTTATGTGAAAGGCTCTCTATGCCACCGAAAAAATTACGAAAAGCCCAAAAACGAATGCCAGTTGGTCGTCCAGTGCCTACTCGCATGAAAATCGGGGCTCCCCCGGCACTCGACATTGAAGCTTCTCCCAAACGACAGGTCTATCTGACGGATGTGGCCTTACGCGACGGGCATCAATCATTACTGGCAACCAGGATGCGGACCGAGGATCTATTGTCCGTTGGAGCCGACCTAGATGAAGTGGGGTTCTGGTCTTTGGAAGTATGGGGAGGCGCGACCTTTGATGCCTGCCTCCGGTTTTTAAAAGAAGATCCCTGGGAACGTCTCCGGGCGTTCCGGCAAGCCATGCCCAAAACCAGACTCCAAATGTTATTGCGTGGGCAAAATGTGGTGGGATATCGGCATTATGCCGACGATGTGCTTGAAAAATTCATTGAACTGTCTGCAAAAAACGGCATTGATGTGTTTCGAATTTTTGATGCCCTCAATGATATCCGCAACATGAAACCCGCCATGGAAGTGGTCAAAGCTTGTGGCAAACATATTGAAGCCACCATCTGTTACACCGTCAGTCCCGTTCATAGCCTGAATCATTTTGTGGAACAGGCCAAACAACTCGAAGACCTCGGGGCCGATACGATATGCATTAAAGATATGGCAGGCTTGCTGCCACCCTTTGAAGCCTATGAATTAATCAGTCGCCTCAAAGCGACCGTTCGCACGCCCATTCATCTGCATACCCACTACACATCTGGTATGGCTTCCATGTCTGCTCTCATGGCGATTATGGGAGGTCTAGATATTTTGGATACCGCGCTGTCTCCTTTGTCTGGCGGCACCTCACATCCTCCAACTGAATCGTTTATTGCGGCACTTCGGAATACGCCCTATGACACCAAATTGAACTTGCAGCAACTGGCCCCTGCGGCAGACAAACTACGTAAATCACGAAAACGTTATCGACAATTTGAAAGTGATTTCACTGGAGTCGACACAGATATTCTGCTCTCTCAGGTACCAGGGGGTATGCTCTCAAATTTGGCGGCCCAATTAGCTGAGCAAAATGCCCTTGGGAGAATCAAAGAAGTGTTGGAAGAAATCCCACGAGTAAGGAAAGACATGGGATATCCTCCCCTGGTCACCCCCACCAGTCAAATTGTCGGGACTCAAGCCACATTAAACATTTTGACAGGAGAACGGTATAAGGTCATTACCAATGAGACCAAAAATTACTTCCAAGGGTTATATGGAAAACCGCCAGGGAGTCTCAACTCAAAAATTCGGCAAAAAGCATTAGAAGGTGACAAGCCGATCTTATGTCGACCCGCCGACAACCTTGACCCGGAAATGGATGATGCCCAACAAGAATTAGTCGGAAAGGATATCGCAGAGGAAGATATTGTCTCCTACGCACTGCTCCCTTCCGTCGCTTTGCAATTTTTTGACGAGCGTGAGAGGGGGGAACTGAAGCCCGAGCCCCTGCAAACCCAGTCAGAAAGTGGGCCAGCTGTGGGACATGACTTACATTTAGCTCCTGTAGAATTCAAAGTCACGGTTCATGGGGAGTCGTATCATATTCGTGTTTCTGGATCTGGCCAAACGATTGATGGGACCAAGCCTTACTATATTAAAGTGAATGATAAGCTTGAAGAGGTCTACCTGGAACCAATACAGGAAGTGTTAGCGGGAGCGCCTGATGCCCCGACTGCGCTCTCTTCCTCAAAAGTCGACGGGCGCCCCAAACCCTCCCACCCTGGAGACGTCACCACACCAATGCCCGGTCGTGTGGTGAAACTACTGGTTGCTCAAGGAGATGACGTGAAAGCCGGCGTCCCTTTGCTGGTCGTAGAAGCCATGAAAATGGAAAATCGGGTACAGGCTCCTATCTCTGGAAAAGTCGTCACAATTTATGTCAAAGAAGGAGATGAGGTGAATCCGGATGAAACCCTGATTCATTTGGAATAATGCAGGGTTCTTCTTGCCGAGTACTGACTACTTGTATCTTTATCGTCCTCTGGTGTTTCTTATTTGTGGGCTGTTCCTCTTCGCCAGTACCCACTCCTTGGGTTGACTTAATCCAAAGGGTTCCCTTCCATACGATAACGGTCAAAGACCATCGTATGGCCTACCTTGACGTGGGCAAAGGGTCACCGCTGATCCTGATCCATGGCTTTGGTGGATCAATGTGGCATTGGGAATACCAATATCTGCCCCTCGCACGCACGCATCGAGTCTTAATTCCCGATCTCATCGGTTCTGGACTTTCAGACAAACCAGACATGGTGTATAGCCCCGAAATTCTCCTGAAATTTTTCCTGGCATTTATGGATAGTCTGGAGATCAAACAGGCCACCCTTATCGGAAATTCTATGGGAGCCGGATTGGCCATGGCGATGGCCCTTGACCATCCGGATCGGGTTGATCGACTCATCCTCATTTCTGGATTTCCGTCTCAGATTGAAACCAGCGTGGCCTCACCTCAGTATCGGCGGTTTCTTTATCATCGCCCCCCCCTTTGGTTAGCCACTCTAGGGAATCACCTGGCCGGAAGAGGGGCTACAGAACGCTTACTCAAAGAAATTGTCTACAAGCCAGAATTGATTTCTGACACGGTGATTGAGAGATCATTTGAGAATCGCCAACGAGGGGGATTGCTCACTCCGCTCTATTCTCTCTTGGACCATATCGACACCTGGGAAGATCACTATGGCCAACGACTGGGGCAGATCGCCCATCCGACTTTGCTTCTTTGGGGCCAGCATGATCGCGTCTTCCCTTTGGAGGTCGGAGAGCATGTGAAGAGCCTGTTGCCTCACGCGGAATGGTCTATCATTCCAGAGGCTGGCCATATGCCCCAATGGGAACAACCGCAGGTCGTCAATTCCCTGATTCTGCCATTTTTAGAAAGCTCCTTGTAAATGACATTTTCCGAACATTTGCGTCAATTGGCGGCTCCCATTTGGGACGCCCAACTCCACCATCCCTTTGTCGTTGAATTAGGGAAGGGCACGCTCCCCCTTCAAAAGTTTCAGTATTATATCTTGCAAGATGCCCGCTATTTAGAGGAATTGGCAAAGGTGTTTGCTGCTGGAGCCCAAAAGGCGGAAAATGCTGATACGGCCCTTCACTTTGCCCAATTAGTCGAAGAAACGATCGTGGTGGAGCGAAGTCTTCACGAATCCTATGGCAAACAATGGAAATTGACCCCTCAAGATATGCGCTCCACTCCCCTCTCGCCGACCAACTATGCCTATTGTCGGCATATGCGAAGCGTGGCTCAAACCGGTACACTTGGTGAGATTACTGTGGTCGCGTTACCCTGCGCATGGGTCTATTGTGAAGTTGGGCAACATCTGTTACGCAAAGGTCCTCCAAAGTCTTCCCATCCTTACGCTGAATGGCTGGGACTCTATGGATCTCCAGAATTTGCAAAAGTTGCAGGTTGGATGCGCACTGTCGTGAATCGGTGCGCAAAAACTGCTGGAAGAAGTGAAAAGTCCAGAATGGAAGAGGCCTTTTTGATCAGCTCACGATACGAATGGATGTTTTGGGAGATGGCTTGGCGAGAAGAACGCTGGCCCGTCTAGGGGCTTGTCGTCGCTCATTTGGCGCAGCTCATGAGAAGACGTATATTTCGAACCATTGAAATCATTGTTTTTGTTCAGCTCTGCTTTTCCTTTCAGGGGCCTTCAAATGTCTACAGCCAATCAAATTCTTCCATTGGGGTTCAGCCTCTTCTTGAACGTGAGGCCCAGACCTTACAGTCTTTGATTCCTCCTTCTATCCGACCTCTTTTCCTCGCGCAGGACATTGAACAATTTCTTCAGCAATTAGAAGGGCATGCCCCGGATTGGACTCAACTTCGTCACGCTGATATAACTGAACAAAGTGAACGTCTCTTCCAGTTGAACCGACAACGCGACGAAATCCGCACAACAAAAAAGGGGGTTTTACAGCAACCCATTGCCTTTGTTTGGGCTGGAATTCTCCGTCAATATTTACCGGAATATCAAGGATTTTCTCTCGCCCTAGGTCCTGAGCTCACGATCACGTCTTGGGGTATCATTCGTTTTAAGCCGTTTGACCTCCCTGACTACCTGGTGACCATTCCCTCACCCACAGTACGGGAGCAACTTCTGGCTCGACAACAACAGGGTGAACAGATTGAAATTATCGTCGTATTTATGGGGACTTTGATTCCTGATGAATCACTCATTTATGCATTTTCCCACGATGGCCAGCAAGAAGGGATGATTTTGCCGGTGGTGTCGGTTCAAAACCTCCTGTATATCCTAAAATCGTCATAAGGGCATCTCACATCATTCCTACCCAACGGTTCTGAAATACATCCCATGATTCATCAAACCTCCAGCACCGAATCACCAAAGTGCCTTTTCATAAAATATTGGGCTCCTGTTCTCCTGTATTGTTCCATCATTGTGTACCTGTCGTCTCAATCATATCCGAGCCAACACCTTCCCTCTTTCTTCTTTGGTATGGGTGATAAACTGGCACATGGGCTGGAATATGGCATACTCGGTATTCTGCTCTTTCGTGCGTTTCAGAAGACCACTCACGGAATGCGCAGTATCAGCTTGGCGATCATCTGTGCCGTAGCATTTGGGCTTTCAGATGAAATCCACCAATGGTTTGTCCCTCATCGGCAAGCTGACATCTGGGATCTCTTGGCTGATACCATAGGAGCGACAGGTTTTATCTTGGCATGGGTCTTTGTGACAAAAGCCTACGACTTACGCCATGCTCGTAATGAGGTGGACATGCTCTAGAGAGGCATACATGTTGAGTGTTTTTGTGCTTGGGTGACAGAGCGCATTAAGGTTCGCCTAGAGCAGACGATAACATGGATATCGAGAATAGTGCCAAAACGGTCTCCCCAGGAAATATTCAAACTGAACCTTGGCCCTCAACCCCATAGACTTCTACGGATGAAGCGTTACCTCATTATTCGACCCCATCAAGGCTCGAGTGCCCCCTTCACCAATCAAGATGGCGTCACCTATCTCTTCATGATGATCCTGGTCGTCGTCATGAGCATCTCTCTCTTGGGGGTAACGCAACAATGGTCGGTCATCATGAAGCGGGATCGAGAAGCGGAACTCCTTTTTCGTGGGACACGCATTAAGGATGCCATTGAACGGTATGTCGCTGATTATGAAGTCCAAAAAGCCACCAGGCCCAATCGTTGGCCTCTCTCA
>JAOUNC010000462.1 GCA_029881175.1 Nitrospirota bacterium
TTTCCGTGATTACGCGGTGGTGGAGACATCACTCGCCAAACGGGAAAGAAGCCGATTCGCGTCGATCATTCTCTGTGCGCACAAGCTCTTTTCAAACCATACCATGCTTCATGCCTCCCAGCTAGCTTGGAGCATGGCTTGTGGAAGAAGTGGTTACCGAGGATAATGTCCTAATGAACACACTTGAAAATCTTCAATTCCATAATACTTATGCCTTGTTGCCAGAAGTCTTTTTTGAGCGGGTGAAGCCAACACCCTTTCCGAACCCGTATGTCGTCAGTGTGAATCCTGGTGCTGCCGGGTTGCTGAATTTAGATCCTGGAGAATTCACACGACCAGACTTTGCAGAATATTTTTGCGGGGCCAAATTGCTCCCTGGGAGCGATCCGATTGCCATGCTCTATTCGGGACACCAGTTCGGACATTATGTGCCCCAGCTTGGTGATGGACGAGCGATTATGTTAGGCGAAGTCAGCAATGAAAACGGTGAACGGTGGGAACTGCAACTCAAAGGCGCAGGACTCACCCGGTTTTCTCGTGATGGGGATGGGCGGGCCGTCTTACGTTCCACAATCCGTGAGTATCTCTGTGGCGAAGCCATGCATGGCCTGGGCATTCCCACGACTCGAAGCTTGTGTATTGTGGCTGGTGAAGAAATCGTCTGGCGGGAAAAGCCGGAACCGGGGGCGATGTTGTTGCGCATGGCCCCGTCACATGTTCGATTTGGCTCGTTTGAAGTCTTTTTTTATCGACGCCAGTATGAGTACCTGAAACTCTTAGCTGACTATGTGATCGACCAGCATTACCCGCATGTCCGTGAGGCTGAGAATCCCTATGCCCGCTTATTGCATGAAGTGGCGATACGGACGGGCCATTTGGTGGCCCAATGGCAGGCGGTGGGTTGGGCGCATGGAGTGCTGAATACCGACAACATGTCCATTTTGGGTTTAACGATGGATTATGGCCCGTATGGGTTTATGGAACGCTTTGATCCCACGTTTATTTGCAACCACTCCGATCATCAGGGGCGTTATTCCTTTCAACACCAACCGGATATTGGCTATTGGAATATTCGAGCGCTGGGCCAAGCGCTGTCTCTTTTAATAGACGAAGAAGCCCTGAACATGGCGCCGCAACTGTATGAACAGGCCATGCTTGAGAAATATGCGGAATTGATGCGAGCCAAGCTTGGGTTGGCCGAAAGCCACGCGGGCGATGACAAATTGGTGACAGACCTTTTGAATCTGATGGATTCCAGCCGAGCGGATTACACGACATTTTTTCGGGCGCTGGGGAATTTTCAGCAGGAGGCTCCTGCCGCCAATCCAGCTATTCGTGATTTCTTTCTCCATCGAGAGTCGTTTGATGATTGGGCTGGTCGATATCGAGAGCGATTACTAGCCGAGAAAAGCCAGGATGTTGAACGGAAGGTTCGTATGGATCAGGTGAATCCTAAATATGTCCTTCGAAATCATCTGGCAGAACGAGCAATCCAACAAGCCGTACGAGAGAAAGACTATTCCGAGATCGACCGGCTGCTGGAGTTGCTGAGACATCCGTTTACGGATCAGCGAGGGATGGAAACCTATGCCATTCCGGCGCCGGATGATAGTCCGCCAATCATTGTGAGTTGTTCTTCGTAATGAGGACTGTGTAAACAGGTCGTCGCGCTGTTCACGCCCGGTTGCCGGAGAATGGTTCTTTGTTTATACCATTTCTCTGTAACTCTTTCGTTTTCACTATTCGCGATTATCATTCTTTATGCGCCTCATCTTCATCTCCATCATATTGATTGCGCTGGTGCTAGGTCCCCAGTTGTGGGTGTGGTGGGTGTTTCGGCAGTACCGGCAGCCACGTGAAAATTGGCCTGGAACTGGGGGCGAATTGGCGCGTCATTTACTCAATCGATTTGGCCTACAAGAGGTGCGCGTCGAACCAACCCCCATAGGCGATCATTACAATCCCGAAACCAAATTAGTGGGGCTGTTGCCGCAGCATTACCATGGCAAGTCATTAACCGCCGCCGTCATCGCGGCCCATGAAGTGGGGCATGCCCTGCAGGATCATGATGGGTATGCACTACTCAAAGATCGGACCCACCTGATCAAATTTGCGCAGAAAGCCGAAAAAGCCGGCTCCTACTTGATGCTGGGTATTCCCGTGTTGGCCGGGATTACCAGGATTCCTGCCGTGGGTCTCGCCGTGTTAGTGGTGGCCATTGGCACCATGAGTGTGTCGGCGCTCGTCCATCTCATCACGCTGCCAGTGGAATGGAATGCCAGCTTTCGCCGAGCCCTACCGATTCTTGAAGAAGGCGGATATTTGGCGCCAACAGATATGGAGGGTGCCAGACGCATTCTCAAAGCCGCTGCCTTGACCTATGTGGCCTCTTCGCTGTTTAGCCTGGTCAATATGTGGCGATGGATTCGTCTCGTCCGCCGGTGATTCCGGTTTTGTTTTTTCACTATGGTTCAGACTTT
>JAOUNC010000073.1 GCA_029881175.1 Nitrospirota bacterium
AACCACAATGGATGCTCCGAATATGCGGACGGCCGCAAGCGCCCCTCCCACCGCAGGACCTGCTTCAAACGGATTGTATCCTGTCATCTCCCCTTGAATGGCCCAGGACCAATCCATCCTGACCCACAGCACATAGACGAGGACGCCCACACCCACGCCTAATCCTAACTCCTTGGCATCTGTAAAAACAGGCCGTTGTAATTCCTGATACGACGACCAGAAGTAGACCAGCAGGCCTAAGACCACCACCGTTTTGACCGGATAGAGCCATCGCTCAGCTCCCGAACCAGCAGGGACCAGACTACTCACTCCAATGAAGGCCATATAGGCTGCAAACGGAAGGATCCGTGGCCACATTGCATGTAACCCTTTCGATAAAGTCTCGTTCTTCAGACACTCCCCCACAGAGGTATTTGCCTGAGTGGCATTTTCACACTTTCGGAAAAAAAAGGGTAGCGCTTAATGGCAGACGCGAAATAGGGGCAGATTACGCTTCCCCCTGAAGCAAGTCGAGCGGGGAAAAATCGTCGGTGAGAATTTGGCCGGGATTCAATACCACTGGAACATGGGACAGAAAAAATCCCAACCCTTCAGCGGGAAATTCGTTGCGATTCATGGAACGCGTCAGCCGGTCCACAAATTGAGGGGATCGCATCGTTTTGACAGGTTTGCCGGCAAAAAATATCAGATTTACAGAGCCTTTTTTGGTTTTCAGCCAATCCGGCCCTGGCACGCCATACGTCGTAATGTTCTCAAACGCCAGACCCATCGTGGAGAAAATGGCTTCCGCCCGTCGAACATTCGCGTGGGCATCAGAAGAGGCCAGATTGACGGCTATGGCACCATCTGGAGTGACATGTTCGCGCAGTTCTTCGAAAAATTCTTGGGTGGTGACATGGAATGGAATCAAATGTCTGGCGAAGACATCCACCCACACCACATCGTACCGGGTAGGGTTGTTGCGCAAAAACGTTCGCGCATCTTGCACAACAACATGGTGATTCGAGGGCGGCGTATAGTCAAAATACTGGGCTGCGGCCTTGACGACCGATGGGTCCATTTCTACGACATCCAATTCCAGATTTGGCCAATGTTCGGCCAGCCATTTGGCAAGAGAACCACCGCCATGGCCCAGAATCAACCCACGTGTCGGGTTCTCCATAATCGGCAAAACCCCCATCATCACTTGGCTATAGGGCAAAGCCAGGAACACAGGCTCCGCTTTCCACATGACCGCATGGAAGGTATTGTTTAATATGAGATACCGGAATAAATCATTTTCGCTCACCCGAACCTGCTGGTACGGACTATCTTCTTGGTGAATAGCTGGCGGTAACACAATCACCGGATGAAAACCCATCCAGGTTAGGCCTCCAACAATGCCAAACAACCCCACTTGCAGCACAAGAGAAAGTTGACGACTCTGCAGAGTCCAAATGACCCCGAGAATCATGAGGATTCCGCCTAACACCGCAACCAGCGTCGTGCTTCCCATCCAGGTCAATAAATAAAATGATGTGCCCCATGTGCCAACCAGGCTTCCCATCGTGGAGACGGCAATCATTCCTCCGGTATGCCGTCCAAGATGCCCCATATCGGCAATCGCCAGCCGCAACAGGGCTGGCAACACACCACTCAAGCCAAACGCAGGAATTCCCAATAATGCACTGGCCGCAAAACAGGGTCCCCACCGTGGGTCCTGGACCCATTGAAATACCTGAAACACGACAGGCTGTCCTGCCCATGCCAAGAGAAGCGTCCAGCCTCCAGACGCCAACAACAGGCTAGCCAACACCCACTGAGGAGGATACCGATCCGCAAACCACCCTCCTGCGGCGTAACCGGTGCTCATGGCTGCTAGCACCACGCCAATGAGTGCCCCCCACACAAAGAGCGAACTGCCGAACACCGGCGCCAGCAAACGACTGCCAACGATTTCCAAGCCCATCACAACCGCACCGGTTGTAAAGGCCGTCGCAAAGCACCACCATCGTGGTAGGCTAATAGAACGACCAGATTGCGAGGAACGCGAGAGTGTCATAGGAAATTACGTGTCAGGGACAAAAGGGAAATGATGCTAAAGCATGACCTCCAGGGTGTCAATTCATTAGCAGGAAGATCTTTGAATGTCCCGATTATTTCTCTTCAACTCTCTGTCGCACCAAAAATTTCAATTCATGACAAGATGGAACTCCTTCTTATAATTCGGTAACATTCCTCTCGGATGACTGAATCCACTTTACCTCCCTCAGGTTCAATCTCTCCTCAAAATCCGCAAGGAGAGACCCACCAAATCAGTCGCGCGGCAGGCTTAATCGGCGCAGCGACCTTCTGCAGCCGTATTCTCGGCTTTCTTCGTGACATTATTTTAGCCAACTTGTTTGGGGCCAATGCCGCTGCCGATGCCTTTTACATTGCCTATCGCATCCCGAACCTTTTACGGGAGCTGTTTGCGGAAGGCTCCATGTCCTCAGCCTTCATTCCAGTCTTCTCCGAATATCATTCCACGCGCTCCAAACAAGAAGCCTGGGAACTGGCCAGCGCCGCATTTACCACACTCCTCACTCTCGTCACGATTGTCACGCTCCTGGGCATCCTTGCAGCACCTAGCCTTGTCTGGTTCTTGGCTCCCGGTCTCCATGGTGACACAGCCCAATTAGCCACGACCACACTGCTCACCCAAATCATGTTCCCCTACCTGCTCTTTGTAAGCCTCGCGGCTCTCGCGATGGGAATCCTCAATGCGCTTCGTTCCTTTGCCATTCCCGCTCTGGCTCCAGTCTTTTTCAATATATGCGTCATTGTCTTTGCCCTGGGCATTTCTCCGGCATTTGACCAACCGATCATCGCTGTGGCGATCGGCATTGTGGTGGGAGGGCTGGCACAATTTCTCATGCAATTACCGGGATTGCATAAAAAGGGATGTGCGCTCTCCTGGAATTTTCATCCGACTCATCCAGGCGTCAAACGAATGGGAGTTCTGCTCATTCCCACGCTCTTAGGCTTAGCGGTGACCCAAATCAATTTGACCATTAGCACCATCTTGGCTTCCTATTTTGAAGGAGGCCCCACTTATTTGTTTTATGCTATGCGGCTTATCCAATTCCCTTTAGGGATTTTCGGTGTGGCAATGGCCACCGCCATCTTACCAAGCCTATCCGCTCACGCCGCCAAGGGAGCTCATGATGAACTTCGAGCCACCGTAAACTTTGGATTACGAATGGTGTTTTTCATTATTCTGCCCTCAATGGCCGGACTCATGCTCCTCAGGACCCCGATCATTCATCTTTTCTTTGAACATGGCGCATTTTCTGCTCTCGATACCATTGGTACGGCATCGGCGTTATTGGGATTTTCCGTGGGGCTATGGGCTTTTGCCAGCTACCGGATCTTGGCGGTGGCCTTTTATTCTCTGCAGGACACACGAACGCCTGCCACCATAGCCATCATCTCAGTCGGCATCAACATTGGATTATCCCTTTGGCTCATGAACCCATTCGCCCATACCGGGTTAGCGCTGGCTGCCGGATTAGCGGCGATCAGCCAGACTGTGATGTTGGCAACCATGCTCAGTCAACGCCTTCAGGGCCTGCTGTGGAAAACATTAGGGGCCTCCCTTGCTCGAACGGGAATCGCCCTGCTTCCCATGATAGGGCTCTGCATCTGGATCGCCTCACTTCCCGTATGGCAGGAAGCCGGACAGAGCCTTCCAAAAATAGCATGGCTCCTTCTCGCCATTGGAGGCAGTGTCCTGGGATACTTTGGAGTCCATCAACTCTTACATTCCGATGAACTCATGCACCTTAAGCTCATGGTTCAACGAAGACTGCCTAAACAGTCTTCTGTGTGAGAAAGCCAAGCCTTATCGCATGCTTGCCGTCATTCAACGAGTTCTCCACGCTTCGGTGACCGTAGACAGCCACCGAATTGCGACAATTGGACAGGGGATTTTGGTATTATTAGGAATCGCAAAGAAGGACACCGATTCCGATGTACAGTTTATCGTCGAAAAAATTCCTCAACTGCGAATCTTTGCCGACACCCAAGGCCAGATGAATCTGTCACTTTTGGATACTCATGGCGAACTGCTCCTGGTCTCTCAATTTACCTTGCTGGCCAACACCGCAAAAGGACGGCGCCCGAGTTTCGAATGCGCGGCCACACCGGAAGAGGCGCGTCGGTACTACCAGAAGGTCCTCGAACAATTCCAAGCGCGAGGCATTGCGGTTCAGAGTGGACGCTTTGGGGCATCAATGATCGTCAGCCTGGAAAATGATGGCCCCGTCACATTAATCTTGGATAGTCGGGCCCAAGAAAAGGGAGAGAAAGAGGTTAAGGACGTTGCCCCTGAGGCCGATAGACTTATACAAACCAACACTTCATGAACCCCGGAATCGGAAAATGAGGAGGGAAGAGCCTGATGACGCCAATCCCTGATCAACATCCGCTGAAGCAATTATTTGGTCGATTGACAGAACGCAACTTTTCAGAAGCGCTCGGCTGGCCAGATTTTCAGGTAACCGACTACGTCTCCAACCTTCTTCTGGAATTTATTCATACCGATCAACTTGCCCGCATCAAGAACCACGAAGGGGAACCCGTTGAAACGGTCGTTGAACTGCTTTACGAATCAGAAACCCATAGCCAACATTCTTCAGCAGAAAAAGAATGTGATATTCACCGGCACATCGGCGATTTAACCTTGTTTCTCGCTGGTCTCTTTCCTGAGTATTGCAGCCGAATCAAATGCTCGGGACTGATCCATCACAAAGATTTTTTAGTCGATTACGTCAAAGCCGGCAAACGTTCTTACGGCATTGTCGCAACGTATCAAGACCCTCAAGCCAAAAACCCACCATCTTTGTTCCAAACGTTGTCGACCAATTTTGAATTATGTGTGGCTGGCTTAGGATTTGTGCGATTAGATCTTGACCGTTTTCAAGAATCTCCCTCTCAACAAGCTAAAAATATTCTTTACCATTGAGCCTGTTAATTCGTGGCAAGATTATCGACGTCAATCGATGGCATCTCCTCATACATTCAAAAAGCCAAGACGGAGGCTCTGCCTGTTCTTCCAACACCGCATAATAACTACTCACTTCTGAGTACAAACGAGACCGATATCAACGCATGGACATTAGGATTCTTCCGCCCAGGAGATTCCACAGGTTCCCCTTGATGTTTCTTCAATAAATATGACATCCCCGAGAAACCCCTCTTCGCCAATGAAGGAAGGGGTCAAGCAATGCAAATATTGCATATTCATGTTACTCACTGCTTCAGAGTAGGAACGGAAAAACCGAAATACCTTTCGAGACATTAGAGATACACCAACGCAAGCTACCTTCATGAAGCAGGTTTCGGCCTCCCGAGAGGGTTTCATGTACGAAAGCAAAATAGGTTCAAGTCGCATACTGCAAGACAAATTTCTCTAACCACAATCCTGTGTATGAATCCAGAACTTGAAAAAAAACTGCAAGCCTGCCCGAATCTCCCAAGCCCTCCGACTGTGGCTATACAAATCATTCAACTGGCCAATCAGCCCGACACCGATTTTCAAAGAATTATTGAGCTTCTGAACTGTGACCCGGCATTGGCTAGCAAGATTCTTCGGATCGCCAATTCTCCCATCTATCCCTATGTCAAAAAAGTCGAAAACCTTCATCAAGCCTTGATGGTCCTTGGCCTCAATGCCACGATTTCGTTGGCTCTATCTTTTTCCTTAGTTCAATCGCTTCAATCTACAAAAGGAAAGGGACTGGATTACACCCTCTATTGGAAACGAGCCCTGATAGCTGGAACGGCCTGTCAGGTCTTAGGAAGCTTCTGCGAAGTGGAAGAAATAGCAGAATTATATCTAGCGGGACTCCTACAGGATTTGGGCATGCTCGCACTAGATCAGGTTTTCCCCGAACTTTATCTTACCTATGAAGGTCAACAATGCCATCATGCCAGCCTCATCTCACATGAAGAGCAAGCCCTCGGGCTATCACATGGAGCCGTAGGCAGTTGGCTGTTAACTCAGTGGAATTTCACGGATCGATTACGATTAGCAGTCGCAGGAAGTGACGACCCTTCGCGCATTCCCGGGCAAGATGAACGAGCAAGATTCGCCTATTGCGTCTCCCTTTCGGGAATGATGGCAGAAATATTTTTACGTGAAACCGATGACGACTATCTACAAAAAGTGACCAGACAGGCTTCTACATTGTTACAACTCAACCCAGAAACCTTTCTGGAGACCTTAGAAGTCATCAAAGAACGTCTTCCTGAAATAGCAGGCCTCTTTGACACCACCTTGCCAACCTGGGATGACCCCCAAGTCATCTTAGAAAACGCAAGAGAATCGCTTCTCCTCCGCAATCTCCAGGCATTCAAACAAGTGGAAGAACTCAGAATCAACACTGTCAACATGGAAGCGCAATTTCACAACCTGGAAGAAACCCATCGCCACGACTCCCTGACGGGAACGTTCACCAGAGCCTATCTAAATCAAGCATTGGAAACATCTTTTCAGCAGGCCGTCGCTAAAGGAGAATGCTTAACGCTTATTTTTGCCGATCTCGACAAATTTAAATCCGTGAATGATACCTATGGCCACCATGCAGGTGATGTCGTCCTCCAATCAGCCGCACGTCTTCTTCTCTCAAAACTTCGGACCACTGACATGGTGGGCCGATTTGGCGGAGAAGAATTTGTCCTTATCTTGCCAAAAGCGACCACCTCCGGGGCTGAATTCGTCTGTGAAAGAATCCTGACAGCCTTTCGTGAGACCGCCCATGAAATTTCTGAAAACCCAAACCTCATCGTCACCATTTCCTTGGGCATTGCGACCCATACGCCGGAAAAACCCTATACCCAAGTTACCGACCTGCTTCAGAATGCAGATGCAAGCATGTATCACTCCAAAATACATGGCGGCAATCAAGCGACCTTCTATCACAGCATCATGAACAAGCAGCCGGTGTCACGCTAGGAGCCTATCGGGCTTAGGGAATCGAGAGCGAAAAAGGGGCTGAGCAAGGCCAGATTTTGGCGGCCAGCCCATGGTGGGACTATGGTCCAAGAAATCGACGAAATATGGGCCGCTTAGACACTTTTGTAACCCATTCTCTCTTAAGTCCGACAGGCTCCTAGGCCAACACCGTTCCTGCTCCATCCTTCTCGCCTTTCTCACTCGGTTTTGAACATAGCCGCAATGTCTTGGGGCTTTCTATAGATTCTTCGGACACCCAGCTCGACTGCCCTTCACTCTTGCTCAATAACGTCTCCGACTGAACTTGCCCCAACAAAAAATTTTCGCTAAAAATACGCCGAGGACGTTGCCGATGAATACAGCCATCTTTCATCTTTCTTTTCCTGTTCGTGATATCGCGTCGACCAGAGAATTTTATGTCTTAGGCTTAGGGTGCAAAATCGGTCGACAATCAGCGGTGGCCATGATGCTCGATTTTCATGGGAATCAACTTGTCGCGCATGTCACAGACAAACCAGGGCCGCCACAACTCAACATTTACCCACGGCACTTCGGTTTAGTCTTTGAAACGGAAGAGGAATGGAACGCATGGCGGGATCGCGCACAGAAGAAACGACTAGAGTTTTTTCGAGAACCTCATCGGCGTTTTGCAGGTACGCCTCTGGAGCACCTGAGTTTTTTCCTCAAAGACCCCTCGGGCAATATCCTGGAATTCAAATTTTATCTCAATGCCAATGCCATCTTTGGGGAGCAAACCTTTTCCCAGATTGGCGACGAGCACGAACGCCGCGCATACGAGAAATAACAGATTCCTCCCCGATTCCCGATTCCTCTAAGTTCCGCTACCCTAACGCCTCGAGAACTTCCTCATAATGGCCATCCACTTTCACCTTGGGGAACACATGGCTAATGATCCCATCTTTCGTGATGATCACTGTAGTCCGTTCAATCCCCATATACTTCCGACCGTACATTGATTTCTCTTTCCAGACGCCATAAGCCTGAATCATGGCTTTCGATTCATCACTCAGCAAGGGGAAATTTAAATCGAATTTTTTCGAAAACTTTTGATGAGACGCCACAGAATCAGCACTCACACCCAACACGACCGCTCCTTTCTTTCGAATCGCTTGCAAACCATCCCTGAACGAACAGGCCTCTTTCGTACAACCCGAGGTATCATCTTTGGGATAAAAGAACAGCACGATTGTTTGTCCTTTTAGCTCCGACAATTTCACAACCTGCCCTTTCTCATTGGGCAAAGAAAAGGCCGGCGCTCGACTGCCAACATTGAGCCCACCGGTTGCAGCAGCTCCCTTTTCCTTCGAGAAAATTGTCGCGCTTTTCTTAGCAACCGACGGAGCCGATTTCTTTTCACTTGTCTTCCGAAGAGTCCCCTGGGCTTTCGCCACTGTTTTCATCACACCCGTCACCGGCTTCTTCCCCGGACTGGCTTTCGTCTTTGACGGCATTGCTATCTCCTTTTGAAAAATATTGAAAAATTACGTTCGTGACAATTCGGCTATTCTACAATGTTACAAGCGGGTAGTTCCTCTATTTCTGAAAATTCTCTCGATCGCATTTGACCAAAAGGCTTCCCACAGACTACTTCTCCTCAGGCACCCAGCTTATTGGCGTCAGCACAAAAACATGAAGCACATTATATTGGATATTGGCAAACGATAAAAACAGGGAATGAGGAACGCGAAACGCAGGGAGGATTAGGCGATAGATTCTTCCACGGGCAACGAAGCGGAAACGAGTGAGGTATAGGCACTGAGACGGCTTTCCAAGTTTTTAATTTCTTTGTCTTTCTTTGAGAGCTCCATTTCCAATAAATTATTTTGGAGTTCCGCATTTCGGAGTTCATCCTGAAGGCTTTGTAATTCAGGATGAAAGCGGTCGAGCTTTTGCTGAGTATCTTCCAACTCACTTGAAAGTCGAGCTTTCGTACTCTGGAATTCTTTGGTTAATTGTACATGGCTATCCTGTAATTTCTGCACATCTTTGGCGTTTTCTTCTTTCACCGTAGACAATTGAGCCTCAAGACTAATAACCTGATCTTGCAAAGCAGATTTTTCGTCACGCAAGGCATCCACAAGGGTTTCAACTTCCTCTAGAAGATCAGCAATATCTTTTTTTTCAGACATAAATCAGCTCTCATTGGCAGAATGTGAAAATTCTCGCTATTGTTTGAATACCGTATCGGCGAATTTCCCTTGAATATTAAGGCTTTACTGCATTGAAATGCCGTGAGGCCCTCGCTCCATTTTTTGACATCTTTTATTTTTTTGGTTTTTTGGTGCCTAGGGGCTAGGTAAATGGCTGTTTTCGTTCTTGACAATTTTCGATACAATGAATTAAATATACTATTCCTATCGTTTTAGTATGAATTGAGCAATGAACCGATTTCCCATTAAAGTGACGTACGGAATTATGGCCACAATTGAGCTTGCGCGCCATGGCC
>JAOUNC010000074.1 GCA_029881175.1 Nitrospirota bacterium
ATTGAGAAGAACGTCACGTCCGGAATGGCGTGAATTTGCATTTGGGGTCAAGCAGGAATTTCGTTTATCCTAAAAAAGGCAGTTGGTAGGTACGCAACCCTTCGACACGCCCGCTCCGCGGGCTGCTCAGGGAGAACGGACACTTCACCAATTGGGTGAGTACTTCAAAAACCGTTCGTGCTGAGCCTGTCGAAGCATGGGCGGTGTTTCATCACAGCAACTGCCGTTTTTAGGTTTATTAATCTTAGGTCCCTGAGTCTTAAATCGAAATGGAATTACGTTCCCCCCATTGGCAGGTTCTTTCACGTGGACACCACATTTATCTCCTCTCTTGGCTCTTATCCCTTTTCCATCATCTGATTTTCCCATTGTGCTTCGAGCCATCAGATTTCCACCAGGGTCTTTATTGATTCAGTATGGCCACGTGACCTGCGAGTCGAACCCGTCAGGAGTCAGTTTAATAAGAGGATTTCTACTGTGTACCCCAGGGCCTGATTCCTCAGAATCCTTTCAGGTCTCCTATTGTGGTTTTGCACGCAAATTCCTGAAGTACGGAGGATAGTTTCTCTTAGGCAATGAGTTCTTCTGCCTTATAACTGTTTTCCAGCCAGCGGTTTCATTTTCACTCCAACTTGGGTTGTGCGGGTACTTCCGTTTTGGGATATTTTCTCTCTTGACAGAAGGGAGCGTCACGAATAGGATGGGGCAACCTTTAAGACTCATCCAGTGAGGTGGGTAAGGAGAAAAAACGATGATAATGGCCGTTGTTGTGGCCAAAACAGATAGGCCCTTCAAGCGTGAGCGAGAAGGGTTTTTTTTTATGTTCCCCACCCTAAAATATTCAAGCAAAAAGTGAATTTAAGATTATGACTTCCCCCAAAGCTGAACGGATTTTGATGGATGCCCAGGAAATGTCCAGGGCTTTATCCAGGATTAGCCATGAGATTATTGAACGGAACAAGGGCACTCAGGATTTAGCGCTCGTGGGGATTCGCACGGGTGGGGTGTTTCTGGCCCAACGCCTGGCCACTCGTATTCAGCAAATTGAGCAACGTGAGATTTCCCTGGGAGAACTGGATATCACGCTCTACCGCGATGATTTATCCATTCGCAAAGATCAACCTGAAATACGGAAAACGTCTATTCTGTTCAACATTTCTGATCTCAAGATTGTGTTGGTCGATGATGTCCTCTTTACCGGTCGGACTATTCGTGCAGCCTTAGATGGCCTGATGGATTTGGGGCGACCCGCCGAAATCCAACTCGCCGTATTAGTGGATCGTGGTCATCGGCAACTTCCCATTCGAGCCAATTATGTAGGGAAAAGCTTCCCCACAGCCCGCGAAGAAAAAGTGCAAGTATTTCTTGAAGAATTAGGGCAAGTTGATCGGGTGTCTATTATCTCTGAGTAACGCAATCATATGGGCTTGAAACAAAAAGATTTACTGGCGATTTCCGACCTATCGGTGGAGGATATTGAACTGATTCTGACGACGGCGGAATCCTTAAAGGAGGTCGGGGGGCGGGATATTAAAAAAGTTCCGGCCTTGCGTGGAAAGACGGTCGTGAATCTGTTTTTTGAACCCAGCACGCGGACACGCACCTCGTTTGAATTAGCGGCGAAGCGGTTAAGTGCGGATGTGATTAATTTTTCCCCATCGTCCAGCAGTGTGGTGAAAGGCGAAACTCTGATCGATACCGCCCGCAATATTGAGTCTATGCAAGCGGATATTATTGTCCTGCGGCATTCTTCTCCCGGTGCAGCGGAAAATTTGGCCCGCTTTGTTCGATCTTCGGTGATTAATGCCGGAGATGGCTGGCATGCACATCCCACGCAAGCCTTACTTGATCTCTATACCATTAAAGAAAAAAAGGGAAAGGTTGAAGGGTTGACTGTGGTTATTGTTGGAGATGTCGCTCACAGCCGGGTTGCACGATCAAATATTGCGGCGTTAAATAAGTTGGGTGCTGAAGTGCGAATCGTGGCGCCGCCGACGATGCTTCCTCTTTCGGTCGAACGGCTCGGAGCCAAAGTCTTTTATCGATTTGAGGATGCCTTAATCGGTGCGGATGTGATTATGATGCTACGGTTACAACGAGAACGGCTCGGCCGAGCCTTACTGCCCAGCATTCGAGAATATGCCAACTTATTTTGTTTAACTTCGGAGCGGCTCAAATTGGCGAAACCCGAAGCCATCGTCATGCATCCTGGTCCCTTGAATCGTGGGATTGAAATTTCCCCAACGGTTGCGGATGGCCCGGCTGCTGTCATTCTGGATCAAGTCAGCAATGGCGTCTCAGTCCGAATGGCCTTAATGTATTTACTCTCAGGAGCCGCGTAAGCTTTTATTTGCAAGGAGTTGAAGTAACGAACTATGCATGAAGCGTCGTCAAATCTTACTCAAACAGTCTGCATTCAAGGTGGAACGGTCATTGATCCTGGTCATGTAAACGGACGAGCCGATGTCCTGATCCAAAATGGGAAAATCGTGGAAGTCGGGTTTCCACTCACGCATTCTGTCAATCAAGATGCCGCCGTCACGATTCTTGATGCCACCGGTTGGATTGTGGCCCCAGGACTTGTAGACCTACATTGTCACCTGCGTGAGCCGGGGTTTGAATATAAGGAAACGATTGAAACCGGGTCAGCCTCAGCCGTGGCTGGCGGGTTTACGTCCATCTGCTGTATGCCCAACACGCAGCCAGTCAATGATAATGCTGCCATTACACAATTTATGCTGACCAAGGGTCAGCAGGCCAGAAAAGCGCGAGTCTTTCCGATTGGGGCCATTACGAAAAATTCAGATGGTGAAGAATTAGCCAACATTGGAGAGCTGGTTGAAGCCGGTTGCGTCGCGATCTCCGATGATGGGCGGCCCGTGATGAATAGTTTAGTCATGCGTCGTGCCTTGGAATATGCCAAAGCCTTTGGTATCCCTGTGGTCGATCACTGTGAAGATTTACATCTGACTGATGGGGGGTGCATGAATGAAGGCGTGGTTTCCACAGAATTAGGTATGCCCGGGATTCCGGACGCTTCTGAAGAGGTCATGGTGGCGCGCAATCTTGCGCTTGCCGAGTTGACCGGCGTCACGGTGC
Source organism: Nitrospirota bacterium (assembly GCA_029881175.1). GTDB lineage: Bacteria > Nitrospirota > Nitrospiria > Nitrospirales > UBA8639 > Nitrospira_E. The sequence goes on from JAOUNC010000074.1 coordinate 3,100, forward strand.
ATCTAGCGCATTTGAGTACGGCACGCTCGGTTGAACTGGTTCGCCATGCTAAGGCCCAAGGGCTTCCTGTGAGTGCGGAGGTGTGTCCTCATCACTTTTCCATTACGGAAGAAGCCGTTCGTGGCTATAAGGCCAATGCCAAAATGAATCCGCCTCTCAGAACGAATGAGGATGTCCAGGCCCTCAAGCAGGGCTTAATTGATGGCACCATTGATGTCATTGCGACCGATCATGCCCCTCATGCGCTTCAGGAAAAGCAATTGGAGTTTGATACGGCACCATTTGGCATTGTAGGGTTTGAAACAGCCCTGCCCCTGACGCTTCGATTGGTGCAGGATGGCATCTTGTCTCTGGAACAAGCACTTGATAAGTTGACGCGTGCGCCTGCGCAGTTGTTCCATCTTCCCGTGGGATCGCTCACGCCAGGGAGTTTCGCGGATCTTGTGGTTTTTGATCCGGAAGAAGAATGGGTGGTCGACCCTGAGCAGTTTCACTCGAAAAGCCGCAATACACCATTTGGCGGCATGACGGTCAAAGGGAAGGTCAAGATGACGTTAGTGGATGGTCGCTTGGTGTATGACGCACGTTAACCAATGGAAAAGAAGCGCACGAATTGGAGTGTCATTGGTTTTTTCGTGGAAATGTGTGCCCTGACCTTATGGGTGGGCGGCTTGGTCGTCATTATTGTCGTCGTGATTCCTGCGGTCTTTAATTCTTTTGGAATGGAGCCGGCGGGGCGGTTCTTACGTCGAGTCTTTGATGGGTATGGGTACCTGAATTTAGGAATTTTATGCATTCTCAGTCTTCTGGCCTTCCTTCGTTATCGATTTTATGGGCGAGATCCTGCGCTCATCTTTTCCGTTACACCTGCGGAATGGTGGCTCCTTGGGGGAATGTTGGTTGTGACGGTAGGGATTCTTGGCATCTTGGGGCCTTATGCCGTGGGGTTACAAGAGCAGGCCTTTGAAGCCATCTCCAAAGAACAAAAGGACGTGGCCTACGGAGAATTCTTTCGTGTGCATATGATTGTGCGCGCCTTACATCTGGTGAATGTTGGTCTGGCGTTTTCTTTGTTTATTCTTAAATTACGCAAAACCCTCGTCCATCATCTTGCGACGAACGGCTGAGGAAATTCGGGGTTATTCAGATTGTGGCAATAAGAAATAGATGAAAGAGGTGATGTCGTGAAGTCGGCGGTTTTAGCCTTAGCAGATGGGACGGTCTTCAAGGGAGAAGCCCTGGGGTTTGAAGGGGAGACGGTTGGGGAAGTGGTCTTTAATACGGCCATGACCGGCTACCAGGAAATTTTGACCGATCCTTCCTATAAAGGGCAGATTGTGTTGATGACCAGCCCACAGATTGGCAATTACGGCATCACCCCTCATGACGACGAATCCCGTCGCGTCTGGGCTGAAGGCTATATCGTGCGGGAAGCCTCGAGGCGAATGAGCAACTGGCGGGGGCGTCAATCATTTGAAGAATATTTGATTCACCATCACATCGTAAGTATCCAAGGAATCGATACGCGTGCCCTCACCAATCATATCCGCGCGAAGGGCTCCCAAGTGGGAGTGATTTCTCATGTGAATCTGGATGAGGCATCGTTATGTGCGAAGGCTCAGGCTGCGCCTTCGCTGGTGGGTCGGGATCTGGTGCATGAAGTCACTTGCGCATCTCCCTATCAATGGACACAGGGGACCACATCCCTCAGAGCTGAGACCAATGGTTCTTCGTCCTCGGAGCAAATGGCGGCTGATTTTTTGTTTAAAGTCGTGGTGATGGATTTTGGGGTCAAGCACAATATTCTTCGCAGCTTGGTCGATGTGGGATGCAGGGTTCATGTGGTGCCTGCCTCCACCAGTGCGGAAGAGATTCGCCAACTGCAACCTAACGGTCTGTTCTTATCCAACGGCCCTGGAGATCCCGAAGGCGTGCCCTATGCCATCAACACAATCAAAGCCTTACTCGGGTGGAAGCCCATCTTTGGCATTTGTTTGGGACATCAGATCTTAGGTTTAGCCTTAGGTCTGACGACGCATAAGCTACCCTTTGGCCATCATGGGGCCAATCATCCGGTGATGGATCTTCGGACCAGAAAAATTGAAATCACGTCCCAGAATCATAATTTTGCCGTCGGGCTGCCTCATGAAGAAGAGAAAGGGGCCGCCTGGGGCGTCCAACGTTTTGATACGAAGATTGGCCAAATGGAAGTGACACATCGGAGCCTGAATGATGGATGCTGTGAAGGCATGGTTGGCCTGGAAAGCCCCATTCTTTCTGTGCAATATCATCCTGAGGCTTCGCCCGGCCCTCATGATTCCTCCTATCTCTTCCAGCAATTTATCGACATGATGAAAGGCCAGAAAACATGAGTGATAGGCGAATCTGGGCTCTTTTCGTACTTTTAGTGTTAGGTGGGTGTATTCAAATCGATCTGTTGTCAGTTCATAGAGGCCTACAGGAAACAACGATTTCAGGGGAAGGGCCAGACAAAGTTCTCTTAATTGACATCTCCGGGACGTTAACGACGATCACACCAGACGGCCTTTTCCCTGAGCCCAGCCTCCCGGCACGACTGAAGCAGGAATTGACCAAAGCCGCAGCCGATGATCATATTAAAGCGCTGGTTCTGCGCATCAATACCCCAGGGGGGACCGTCACTTCTTCGGATATTCTGTATCATGAGCTTCTGGAATTTAAAGAAAAGCGACAAGTCCCCATTATCGCCTCTATTATGGATATCGGTGCGTCCGGGGGCTATTACGTGGCCATGGCAGCTGACCAAATTTTTGCCCATCCCTCGACCATTACAGGCAGCATTGGTGTCATCATGCTCACCATGAATAGCCAGGGTTTATTGGAAAAGGTCGGCATTCAGCCTGAGGCCATTGTATCGGGTCCCAAAAAATCAATGGGATCGCCTTTCCGGCCAATGAACGAGGAAGAACGCGAAATTTTCCAGGACGTGATTGATCGCTTGTATGTCCGTTTTCTTACTGTTGTTGAACAAGGAAGGCCCAAATTAGATAAGGCACAAATCAGAACCTTGGCTGATGGGCGAATTTATACGGCTGATGTGGCCAAAGCCGAAGGGTTGATTGATGAAATTGGGTATTTAGATGAGGCGATTGAACGTGCCCAGGAGCATGCTCAGATTACGGATGCCAAAGTGGTGACCTATACACGCTCGAAAGGCACCGATCACACGATCTATTCTCAATTCAGTTCTCCTCAGATTGGAGAGTTGGGATTTCCTCCGATGAATGCCAAAACCTTACTTAATGTTGTCAGTGGCGGGGCCCCTCAAATGATGTATATGTGGCTTCCGTAATTCGTCATTAAAGAACGCTCTTACATGGCTCATTTTTCATTCAGACGACGCATTTCTTCTGCTAGCACGATCGTGCGATCTATCTGTCTGGGGCTTGTCTGCATGCTGGCCATGGCTTGCCATAAAGCTCCAGGAACGGCAAGAGATCAACTTATTTATATTTCTGAAGAAAAAGAAATTGCCTTGGGCCTTTCGGCCTTTCGAGAAGTCTTAAAAAGTGCTCCATTAAGCAAAGATCCCGAAGTCACCCTGATGGTCAATCGCGTCGGCCAACGAATTGCCAAAGCCGCGAATAAACCAGAATATGTGTGGGAATTTGTGGTGATTGATGATCCAGACCAGATCAATGCGTTCGCGTTGCCAGGGGGGAAAGTGGCCATCTTTTCAGGGATTTTGAAATATACGCAAACAGAAGCTGGTTTGGCGACGGTCATGGCGCATGAAGTCGCGCATGCCCTACAACGCCATGGGGCAGAACGTTATAGTCGAGGAATTCTCGAACAGATTGGTCAACTTGGCGCCTTAGCTGGAGCAGCAGCAGGCGGGGTCGATCCCGGACTCGCGATTGGAGCCATGAGTGCCTATGGTGTCGGCGTGGCCTTGCCGAATTCTCGCGAGCAGGAAACTGAGGCCGATTTCATTGGTTTACAATTAATGGCCAAGGCCGGCTATGACCCCCATGAAGCGGTCCCATTTTGGGAACGCATGAGTGGCTGTCCACGCAAGATGATTGGCAAGTTTTGTTTCCGGAGCCAAAATGCCATACCAGAATTTTTGTCCACGCATCCTTCGGATGTCACACGAATCAATCAAATAGAAGCGTGGATTCCGCAGGCCATGCGATTTTATCGACCAGAACCAACAGAGAACACCAAGCCGCCCATTCTTCAATAATTGTACTTTTTTGAGATCATTCTATGCCTCGTCGAAATGATATTCAGCGAATTTTTTTAATAGGAGCCGGTCCCATTGTCATTGGTCAGGGCTGTGAGTTTGATTATTCCGGGACACAAGCCTGCCGTGCCTTGAAGGAAGAAGGCTATGAAGTCATCCTGTTGAATAGTAACCCGGCCACAATTATGACCGACCCTGACCTGGCTGACCGGACCTATGTGGAACCCATCACCGTGGAAGTGGTTGAAGCCATTTTCGAACGAGACCGACCTGATGCCTTATTGCCTACCATGGGGGGACAAACGGCCTTGAACTTGACGGTGGAACTGGTGAAACGGGGGATATTGGAGAAATATGGTGTGACATTGATTGGCGCCTCATATGACTCCATTCAAAAAGCCGAGGATCGAGATCTCTTTAAACAAGCCATTACACGTATTGGCCTGCAAGTGCCCGAAAGTGGCTCGATTCGTTCACGGGAAGAAGCCCTGCAACTGATTGAAACCATCGGATTCCCAGCCATTGTCCGACCCTCCTTTACATTGGGTGGGGCAGGGGGGAATATTGCCTACAACCGTGAGGAGTATGATCGGTATATTGATTGGGCCTTGATGACCAGTCCTGTTGGCCAGGTGCTGGTTGAGCAATCGCTATTAGGATGGAAAGAATATGAATTAGAAGTCATGAGGGATTCAAAAGACAATGTGGTCATTGTCTGTCCCATTGAAAACCTGGATCCCATGGGTGTGCATACGGGCGATAGTATTACCGTCGCGCCCGCGATGACGTTATCGGATAAAGAATATCAATTTATGCGCGATGCCGCGCTACGCATCATTCGTGAGATTGGAGTGGAAACCGGCGGGTCGAATATTCAATTTGCTGTCAATCCGGATAACGGGGAACTAATGGTCATTGAGATGAATCCCCGTGTTTCACGGAGTTCAGCCTTGGCCTCAAAAGCCACAGGATTTCCTATTGCCAAAATTGCCGCCAAGCTGGCTGTGGGCTATACCCTTGATGAGATCCCTAACGATATTACCCAAGTCACAAAAGCCTGCTTTGAGCCCACGATTGATTATGTCGTCGTAAAAATTCCACGATTTACCTTTGAGAAATTTGAAGGGATTAATCGCACGCTCACGACCCATATGAAATCGGTCGGAGAAGCCATGGCCTTAGGGGGCACGTTTAAAGAAGCCCTACAAAAGGCCATTCGGTCGCTTGAGACGGATCGATACGGGCTCGTGTCGCTACATGGACTGGATGGCAAACAAAAAACCTTGTCTGTCCAGGATCCACTTTTCGACACGATTCAAACTGCCATTCGCATACCAACGGCTGATCGACTTTGGTTGATTGCTGATGCATTCAGAGTTGGAATGTCAATTGACGAGGTCCATCAACGGACTCAAATTGATCGCTGGTTTTTAGATGAAATCTTACAAATCGTCCATTTTGAAGCTGAATGGGTACAGGCATGTCAATCTTATCTAGGAGCCGGGACGAAAACAGAGAAGCTAGTAAGGTTCCCGGATGCGTTGTGCTCCCGACTCCATCACGCGAAGAAAATAGGCTTTTCGGATCAACGCCTGGGAGAATTGATCGGACGTTCCGAAGATTGGGTGCGTCATGCACGCAACATAGAAACTGTTGGACACACGACGGTGTTTAAACGAGTCGATACCTGTGGCGGTGAATTTGAAGCTCACACGCCCTATTTATATTCCTCGTCCGGGACACAATGTGAAGCTCGAGTAACACGCCAGCGAAAAATCATGATCCTTGGTGGAGGGCCTAATCGCATTGGTCAAGGCATTGAATTTGACTATTGCTGTGTTCATGCGTCCATGGCTCTCAAGGAAGAAGGCATTGAGAGCATCATGGTTAATTGCAATCCTGAAACGGTCAGTACGGATTATGATATTTCCGACCGATTGTATTTCGAACCTTTGACGAAAGAAGAGGTCCTGCGAATTATTGAGGTCGAACAGCCTGAAGGGGTTATCGTCCAATTTGGAGGGCAAACACCTCTTAAATTAGCTGTCCCATTGGCACAAGAGGGTAT
>JAOUNC010000463.1 GCA_029881175.1 Nitrospirota bacterium
CATTTGGGGGAGCCTTCCTTCCGGCAACTTTCTGTCACGCAACCTGGATGCACTCTCTGCCTTATACAAAAAAGTGGGGAGTGCTTCTTCTTCTCTCGAAATCTTATCGCCTGAAACCTTCCATCTTCAGAGGAAGCGCACCATCTCTCCAACCCGTCTTCGTGAGGTCACTCAAAACGTTCCAATATTTATTGGACCACATGTTCAAATCGGTTACACCTCATGAGTCAATCAGGAATCCATTTCCACTCATGGTGAACATTGTGGCCCATTGGGCATGAGTGAAGAGGTGGTTCGCTAGGAACCCTTGTTGGCCACTTACTTCGCCTCCGTTTCCAAAACCCATCCTTTTGATTCCAAGCATTGCTCAACCTCGCGTCGCGCCTGTTGACTGGCAGATTGATTCGCGATGCCTTGTCCAACGCCTGGTTTTCCCATTGTTCCACGCGAGAGTGCCATCCCGGTTGGCGACATGAGCACTTGATTGTGACAATCAACCCTATCGGCCTCAAGATCCGCTTCTGTGGCGCCGGCCTTGACGTACTTGACTTGGGCACAACCAGACAGCATAAGAATCCCCATACTCACCAACAGCCATTCTTTCATGATTGACCTCCTCCTTCTTTAGGAATGAAACCCTATATGGTCTTTCGCGAAACGACTGGATATACTCATGAACTGTATCACGCAACGTAAAGTTGAGGATATGGTTATGATGACCTTTCGTCTATTCCACAGTCTGAGTGTTATCTTCTGTGTTGTGCTCAGCTTCCACGGCTGTGCCACAAAAAACGGGGCATTGGACTTTTCGGGATTTTTGGATAATTACACCGGGCTTCGTCCCGCGCCCGATGACAGTGGTGCATGGAGCTATAGGAAGCCTGGTGTCAATTTCAACGGCTACACGAAAATCATGCTGGATCCCCTCGTCATCTGGCCGCACCCCGATTCTGCCTATGGGGGACTTGATAGCTTGACGGTCTGGAAGTTGGCTCTCGGGTTTCAGGAGAGTATGAGCCAGGCATTGGCCGGAGGCTATGTGATTGTGAAAGAGCCTGGTCCTGGAGTTTTGCGCCTTCGGGCGGCTTTGACCGACGTGATGTTGGAGCACCCGAAACTCGCATCGCCCGGTCCGTTACTTCCGCTGGCGAATGATATCCTTATCCAGGCCGGTGAAAAGATTTCCGGAATGAATGCTCTGGAAGGGGAGGCGGCCATTGAAGCTGAATTGTTGGATGCCGAGAGTCAGGAACGCCTGGTTGCTTATGTAGAGAAGCGAGTGAGTTCCAAAGTACTTCTAACGCAGGATAAAGATTCATTGGGCCCCGTGTTGGAGATCTTTGACTATTGGGCCAGAAAACTTCGCCAACGATTAGATGAGGAGCGTGGCTTACGGGAGTATCAGAAAGAGGTTCAGTAAGCCTGTCTATCAGGCTTTCCCCTTTCCTCAAAAGCTTGTGCTGCCTCTACCAGTTTCCATTCCTTTCTATGGTTCCTGGTTGAGCATCTATCCATGGACATATAATGGCCTGCGTGACAGCGTAGTTGTGTCACGCATGACTTCTTTTTCACCGTCTTGCCTCTTGGGCTCCTCTGCACTTCCAAAGGTTCTTGGATACTTCCTTTCAGCATGGCCAACAATCTAAACTCGTTTCTGGTAGCTCATCTTCCTTTTTAGAGGGACAACATGATGACGAACGATATTGCAGCCTTCGACTCGGTGACCGCTTGCTCTGGTAGGTGGATCAAAAATAGGTATAGACCGCTTGGTCTGTCCCTCCTGGTTATGATGCTCGTGGCCGCTCCCTGGACGGCCATAGCCCAAGAGACACAATCTTCGATTCAAGATAATCAAGCTGAACCGGTCTCGCCGGTTATGGTTCCAACTGCTCCGGTCCTGCTTGACGGCGAAATTCTTTTTGAAGTCAGGGGGGTGTCGGCTTTTCCTGCCGACGTGCGGGCTAAAAAAGTTTCGGATCGCATTGAAGCCTTTGCCCTGGACGTCAGCCGCTCAACGGAATCCCTGCGACTGGTAGATGAAGGTGAATTCACGACGATTTATGCCGGCAAACAACCGTTAACGGCGGTTGTCAATGCCGATGGGCGGCTTGAGGGTGGGGTTGAACGTCAGGTTCTAGCCAAGGTCTATCTCAAGCGGATCGCGGAAGCGGTAGACGAACATCGGGAACAACGTAAACCCACGAAACTGATGTTTGCCGTTTTCTATGCATTGGCTGCCACAGGCATTCTTGCATCGGTTTGGTGGGGGCTGCGGTGGACGTTCAACAGGCTCGACGCGGCAATCGAACGTCGATACAAAACACGGGTCAAGGATTTTACGGTTTCCAAGGTCCTCATTTTTCAGGCCGATCAGATGTGGGCAGGCTTCAGAGGAACGCTACAAGCCTGTCGGTTCCTGCTGATGTTTTTACTCCTTTACGCCTACTTTCACTTTGTCTTT
>JAOUNC010000075.1 GCA_029881175.1 Nitrospirota bacterium
ATACGGGGCCGTTGCACTTGGGGGTGGCCTGTGGTGCACGGGCGATTGGCTGGTATTTTTCCAGAGCTCGTGTGCATGAAACCGGGCCTTATGGCGAGGGACATTTTGTGTGGCAGCACCAGGGGAATAGGCATCCGGAAGAGAAGCGAATATCTTTGTCTACACCACGATTTGAACCTCCTCGTATTTGGCCTGTGATGGAAACCATTGATTTGATGCGCAATCACCTACCTGCAGGTTCAACGGATTGGGCTTTATGGAGCAGTCATCGCGATGAATGGGGTATGTTTTATACGAATGGGGTGGGACCAGATCACGAAGTGTTGCAGCGAAAAGAAGTCTGGGAACAATTGTCTCGCCTATCATTACAGCGTCAAGAATGGTCCCGCACGAATGCGGTGATGGTGAGCTAAAAGGATACTGCGCATGAATCTGCTTCAACGCAATGTAGAAATACTTCGACAGCATGATCCGGCGTTGGCAGCCAAGGTATTGGAATCTTCAGGTGGGACGTTGTCCATTCAAACGGCCAAGTCCGGGGTGCCGACAGCGATGGTCAACGGTCGATCTATTCATAGTGCGTATGATCCGCTCGCCGAAGCAGAGCGATGGGCCGAACACCAGATGAAAGACTGCCAGGAAGGTGAAGCGCTGGTGGTCTTGGGGGTTGGGCTGTTGTATCACGTGGAGTCCTTGCGAGCCATAATGCCGGAAGAAACCGTCATCACGGTTGTGGTCCCGGATCTGACCGAACTAGTGGATGGGTTGTCGGTTCGGACTTTGGATGGGTGGGGGGAACGAGTGCGATGGGTGTGGGGTGATCCGGAACAGATGGCCCTGCAGGTGGCTCAAAAGGCTCAACGCATTCGACTCCTCATGTATGAACCAGCATTGAGCCTTCATCAGGAGGCCTATACCGGTTTTCGTTCCCAACTCCGAGACCAACTGACTAAGCGGGCCAGTGGAACGCTTCATATTATGGTCGTTGGTCCGATTTATGGTGGATCCCTTCCCATTGCCGGATATGTCGTTCGGGCCTTGGAATCTTTGGGCCATCGGGTGAGTTGGGTTGACCATAGTCTGCATGCTCCCGGTTATCAGCATTTGAATACCATTGGGAATGATCGCCTTCGTATGACGGTCCAGCAGCGGTTTAGCGACACGTTAGGGATCATTAGTCTGGCGCATCTGGCTGAAGATCCTCCCGATATTGTTCTCGCCATGTCGCAGGCTCCCTTATCCATGGCGGTGCTAGAACAAATGCGTCGAAAAAAAGTGTTAACAGCTATGTGGTTTGTCGAGAATTTTCGTCATCTGACCTATTGGCAACAGATGATTGATGGGTATGACTTTTGGTTTGTCATGCAACAAGCCGCATGTGTAGAAGCGTTTAAGCAAGCCGGGGCTTCGCAGGTGTCCTATTTGCCGCTTGCCGCCGATCCGACTATTCATCAGCCTATCGCCCTCACGCCTCAGGAACAGCAGGAGTATGGGGCGGATGTCTCGTTTTTGGGTGCGGGTTATCGGAATCGACGCGAGATTTTGCCAACCTTGTTGGGGCATGAATGGACATTTAAGTTGTGGGGCAATGAATGGGAGCAGGCGGGAGTGTTGCAGCACGTTCTTCAGCGAAACGGGGCACGCATTGATACCTCAACGAGCGTGAAAATTTTTAACGGCACCACGGTGAATGTGAATCTCCATTCATATACGGGTCTTGGCTTGGATCCTGATGGCGATAGTGTCAATCCGCGAACCTTTGAACTGGCTAGCTGCGGGGCCTTTCAGGTGATTGATCACCGGACCTTATTGCCTGAGTTATTTGATGAATCCATGATGGGGGTTATTCGAACATCAGAAGCATTAGCCCCCGCGGTGAGAAGCTATCTCCATGAGCCTGAGCAGCGGAGGAATATGGCTGAACGTTCCAAAAAGCATGTCAATCTGTTCCATACCTATGTTCATCGGATGCAGGCCCTTTTGAGTACCGTGGGCTTGACATCGCCTGATCGTATCGGGGCTATTTTACAAGGGGAACGGCAAGCTGAATCATTGCTGGCGCGAAGCGGGGATTGTCCTGAATTGCGGCCGTTGCTGCAATCATTTCCTTCAACTGAACGGGTAGAGCTCGTGGATGTGGCGAAGAAGATTCGACAGAAAGGCCCTGAAGCGACATTGAATCGCGAGGAATTGCTGATTTTGATGATGGACGAATATCGCCAGGAAACACGGGATTTTTTATGAACGTGAGGCGAAAGGCGAATGAGGAGGCTGATTTCGCGTTGGCGTGATGATTAGAGCGCAGTCGGCATATCCCATATTTCTCGTTTTTCACGGATTCGTATGATCAAACAGGTGTTGATTCTCAATATTACCCGAATGGGGGATCTGATTCAGATGATTCCCTTGTTGTCTCGCCTGGAAGAAGAATATCCAGGTGTGGCTATTGATTTGATTGTCGACCAGGAATTTGTCCAAATAGCAACCTTGATCCCAGGCATTCGACAGGTCTTGGCCTTTGATTTCCAGGCGTTGATGGATGAAAGCCGGGTCTGTGCTCGTGATGTGGTGTCTTTGTATCAGCGGCTTTCCAGATGGGCCAATCCTTTGCTTCAGGTTGGCTATGACCGGGTGATCAATTTGACTTTCAATCGCCGCAGTGCCTTTCTGGCAAAGTTTATTGGATGTGCTGATGAACGGGGAATGACCACGGCGCAGGATGGGAGTTCTCTCGTGAAAAATTCCTGGATGAAATATTTCTTGGATTTTCATGCCTATCGGCAGGTGAATCGTTTCAATATTGTGGATCTTTATGCTTTGGGTGGAAGTGGCCCGGGCCAGTTTCATCCTATTCAATTGACGGTGATGAAGGAACAGCACGATTGGGCCAGAACGTTCCTTCGGCATTGGGGTACTCCAGAATTTTGGGTGGCTGTCCAAGTTGGAGCCAGTGATCCGATGAAAGCCTGGCGTCCTGAATATTTTGGACAATTGATGGCGCTTTTGAGTCATGGTCGCAATGTCGGCTTTGTCCTGATTGGAACCCAGAAGGAAGAAGCAGTCGTGAAGGAAGCGGCTCATGCTTATCAGCAAGCTGGCGGGGCGGGGATTCTTTGCGAAGCCGTCGGGCAAACATCGGTTCCGGAACTTGTAGCGATCTTGCAGCAATGCCGGTTGATGGTGACGAATGATACAGGACCGATGCACATGGCTGTTGGCGTGAGGACTCCTGTCGTGAATGTATCAGTCGGTCATGTGGCTTTTTGGGAAACGGGACCGTTTGGGCCCGGTCATTGGGTGGTCCAGCCCGATATCGCCTGTGGTCCCTGTGGGTTCGATAAGGTCTGTCCCCATCATGCCTGTAAGGAACACCTTATTCCGCAAGAAATCGCCGCCTTATGTCTACACGTGTTAGGGCAACAAGATTTTTCAAGTTTTTCTTCAAGGGTTCGAGTCTATGAGGGCGCGATTGATGATGATCAACTTGGGACGTTTATCTTACGGTCTGGCCATGAACCAACCCTCACCGGCTGGTATGGGACGTATTGGCGTCGTTATTGGTTTGAAGCCTTTACGGGTCGTGAGAGTCAGATTCCCATTCCTAAAGCCGCTCCTTCTGATCTACGTGAGGCTAGGGATTTGTGGCAACGGTTCGCCCCTCACGTTGAGACCTTATGTCAGCAAGCTGAGAAGGTGCTCTCCCTCTGTCGGCAACAGCCTATGCCTGTGTTGAAATTGAAGGAGGCTCAACAGCAATTAAACCAACGAACTCTGGCGATTAAAGAACTTGGCGGGCCTTCATACGCCTTTGGCCCCCTCGCGGGCGCTTGTATCCGAGAGACGTTTAACTTAGAAGGACAGACATTAGTGCGAATGGCGGAAGAATATGTGGCCGCCTCTCAGACGTTGCGATCACGAGCCTTGCTTACATTTGAGCAGCTCTCCCGGTATTTACCTGAACCTGTAAGGAGGGATTTGTATGTTGGTGCAATTGGATGAAGAAACATGGGAAGTCAATGATACGGTGTGTTTGGAAGAAGTGCTTGCTAGTTTAAGTGACCGGGCACAGGCACAGGGTCGTTTGGTGACCCAACTTCTGGTGGGAAATCGACCGATGACTGCGCGTGAACTTGTACCTCCGACCTTGGCTAAGGTGGCGAGTACGTTTGGGTCTATTGCGGCTACCAGTGAACAAATTGAGAGTATCGTGCAACATTCTGACGAAACAGGTAAGAAGTTCGGGAAACAATTGCGTGTGGAAGCGCAACAAATGCTGGCGGACTTCCGGCAGGGTAGAGATGTGATGGGGAAGTTAGATCAGTGGTTTGGGAAAATTGCTGATTACTTGGAATGGGTACAGATTCAACAAGCAGTGAACGGCTCTTATCCAAAGGATACTTTGGGCCTGTCCCATTGGGTGAATGAATTAATGAATGCCAGGAAATCATTGGACAAGGTACGAATGGTTGACATGTTGGAATATGAGGTGATCCCTCGTTTGCCTGAATGAATTCTCAGCCCCGTCAACCAGCATTTTGGTTGCCGTTGTATGACTATCCTGAGAAGAAGAAATAAATGTTCTTGGTGTGGCAGTGCTTTCTCAAGTTTTTCTTTTGAGAGACGATAAGTAGAGCCAGATAACGAAATTGGGATCAAGCCCAATCTCTAAGGAGGCCAGTCAGTTTATTTCATTTTACTTGCCCTCAAGGAAAGGATCCTTTGAGGTACAGCCATCAAGGAGGAATCTATGGCACTTATCGTTAACAACAACATCGCGTCAATCACCGCCCAACGAAACTTGGGTATTTCCACCAGAGAATTGCAAGGGTCGGTCGCCCGTCTCTCATCTGGCCTACGAATTACCAAAGCTTCAGATGATGCTGCCGGTCTCGGGATTTCCGAAACCTTACGCGCGCAATTACGTAGTATCAATCAAGCCGTTCGAAATTCCAATGATGGTATTAGTTTGCTACAAATTGCTGACGGTGGCGCGGCCAATATCGGTGGTTTGTTGGCACGACTCCGGGAATTAGCTGAACAATCTGCCAGCGGCATTTTAGGTTCGAACGAACGATCCTTCCTGGATCAAGAGTTTGTGGCTCTTCGGTCAGAAATTGACCGAATTGCGGTTGTAACGGAGTTTAATGGCGTTAAGCTCTTAAGTGGTGCGGACAATAGCGGTTTATCCATTCAAATTGGGTTTAGAAGTTCAATTAATGACACATTGTCGTTGTCGTTGAATGATTTAGATCGAGTTTCATTGGGCTTGACGACAACCAATGTTTCAACTTCTGATTCGGCATTAACCGCGTTGTCCAATATTGACAGTGCGATTAGTGCTGTGGCATCCGCCCGAGCCAATATTGGGTCATTGCAGAACAGAATCGATGCTGCAGTCCAAAATTTGGAAGTGGCCAATGAAAACGTGTCAGCTGCTGAATCACGGATTCGGGATGCTGATATTGCTTTTGAAACGGCATTGTTCACTCGAAACCAAATCTTGGTGTCGGCTGGCACCTCCATCTTGGCACAGGCCAATACATTACCGCAGCAAGCTCTGTCATTGCTGCAGTAAACAGGCGAAAGTTGAGGCTGGGTCTTAGGCCCGGCCTCAACCTTTCACAGGAAGTCATCCATTATGATTCCTACAATTTCGCAACAGACATCATTTATTACCATCTCTGTCGGACAAGAAGTTCGTGTAAGAGACCGTCAACAGGTTGGAAATTCTGAGATTCTCCGCTCCACGACCGAAAAGGATACAGAACGACAAGAGCCAACCAAGGTTGAGGAGCAACCCAATTCAAAGCTGGGGCCTGAACAGGTAGAAAATGTTGTGGCTAGGATCCAGGAGCAGTTACAGCATGTTGAGCCACGCATCGAATTGTCGATAGATAAAGACTTGGGGCAAGTCATTTTCCGTCTTTTTGATAAAGAATCCGGTGATTTGATCCGGCAGATACCTTCTGAACAAGTTCTTGAACTGGATCGGTTCTTTGCCGATCAGTCCGGTTTATTTGTCAAAGAAGACATTTAAGATGGGGTGGTAAATCGGTACGGTATAAACGAGATTTTTCCCATCGGGAGGTCTTTGCGTTATGCCGGCGTGTGATGCTTTGAGTAACTTTCTTAGGAGTGACGCATGATCAGTATTGGCGGGCTTGGGAATAGTATCGACTTTGGTCCGATCATTGACGTCCTTGTTCAAGCGAAAGCTATTCCGATTGATCGCATCAATAAACAAAAGCTTGCGGCCCAATCGAAGCAAACCGATTTTGGTTTATTGGGAGCTAAATTGCTTGGGCTCCAATCGGCTGCCAGCAGCGTCAGAACTCGGGTCGGTTTTGATAAAAATCAAGTTAATGTCACTTCCGCAAGTTCCCAAAATTTATTGGCTGCGACTGCTTCGTCTACGGCGGCCGCCGGGACGCATAAGGTCACGGTCAATCAACTAGCTTCGGCCCATCAAATTGTATCCAAAGCGTCTACGGCCGTTTCAACCACCGATACGGATATTGTGAGCGGTGCCTCGGGTACGTTCTCCTTTCAGGTGGGGACTGGGTCCGTTCAAACAGTCAATCTGGATGCTAATGGAACATTGGAAGATTTGCGCAACGGGATCAACGATCTTGGCGCAGGGGTGAGTGCGTCGATTCTGAATACCGGGACGGAAACGACACCAGCCTATCGTCTGGTCTTGTCTTCAAATGATTCTGGCGCGAGTAATGCCATTACAATTACGGTTGACGATACTGATTTAGATACTGTCACGACGGGTATTGATACGTTTCAAGCTGCTCAAGATTCTGAGATTGTGTTGGGTGAAGGAGGGGAGGCGGTGACCATTAATCGCTCCACTAATACCCTCACAAATGTCATTTCTGGCATAACGTTAAATCTTCAGGCAGTAGACCAGGCTAATCCTGTGACCATTTCCGTGACCCAAGACACGACCGCCGTCAAAGAGGGAATTTCCAGCTTTGTGAATGCCTATAATGAAGTTGTTAAATTCATTGACGAACGGACGAACTACGACCCGGAAACGGGTGAACGAGGACTCTTCGTGGGAGATAGCTTGGCTCGAACCGTTCTTGACCGATTGCGACAAACGGTTTTTTCTCAAGTCAGTGGGTTAACAGCCTATACCGGTGCAGCCCAGATTGGGTTTGAAACTCAAACGGCGGATGGCACCATCAAATTAAATGAAGCCACACTTGATGCGGCCCTAAGTGAAAATTATTCGGCTGTGCGGGATTTATTTATTCAGAATCCTACAACAGGAACCGAAGGTATTGCAGAGCTTGTTGTGGACGCCGTTGATGCCTTGGATGACGTGGAGTTTGGAGCGTTGACGCTTCGCCAAAATTCACTGACGAGTCAAATTAAAAAATTTTCAGAACAAATTTCCGTAAAAGAGGCCGCGTTAAGCCGATATGAGGAGCAACAACGAATTAAATTTGCCAATTTGGATGGTTTACTGGCGAGCTTACAAAACCAACTCAATTCCTTAGCAAATTTGTCTGCTCAAAGAAATTAAGTCTTATAAGAGGGGTATTTGTATGATGATGGGTGCGCAGGCCTATGCAACAACTCAAATTTCAACGGCATCTTCCGTGCAGGTTGTGGTCTTATTATATGACGGAGCGATTTCTTCCATGAAATTAGCTCAAGAAGGCATTGTCGCGCTTAATTTTCCTGACAAAGCCCGCTTCCTTGATCGGGCGCTTCGAGTGGTCGGTGAGCTATCCGCTTCTTTGAATATGGAGGATGGTGGAGTGGTCGCGAAAGACTTGCGACGTTTGTACGAATATATTCAATTTGAATTGACTCAAGCCAATTTAAAAAACGAACCAGGTCGCTTGGAAGGCCCAATTCGCTGTATGACGGTCATTCGCGAGGCCTGGAAGGAATTAGCCATTCAAGGGACCACACCACAAGCGGTCGGCATGTAAGACCATGGACCACACGATGACTCATGAAGAGGAATTATTGGAACAATTGACTCGGAAGGCTTTTGAGGCCGCCGGGCAGGGGAAATGGAATGATGTCATTCAGTTGTATGAGCAACGCATACGCGCGGGGTTCCCAGAAGGTCTTTCTCCAGATGTGGCTAAGCAACTTATAACATACGATCAATGGATGGTGACTCGCATTCGAGAAGTCCAAGCCCTCACTCAACAAGACCTCGTAGAAACTCGAGGGCATCGTCGCCAACTTGAGTTGTTAAACCGACAGTGGGTCGACCAGCACACCATTCACCCTCAACATCGTCTTAGTATTTAATCTCCTCAATCTTGTGGCCCGTCTCCGGGTGGTTGTGTGGCTTAAAAAAAAATTCCTCATTTGGTTTTTCACTATTTCTGACTTCAGACCTCCCATGCTATGAAAAGTGCTGTCAAACATTTGACGAACGGAGTCAATGTTCTTAGCGGTAGAGGCCTGTCCTTTTTGGGATCATTTTCATAAGCGATTGGATTTGTGAGAAAAAAACATCGAAATTTTGGATGGGCAGTATTAGGTATAACAATTGCGAAGTCAAACAGATGACCAGGACATGAACAGTCATCAGATGCCTAGGTTCGGCTGTGATGATGCGGCTAAACTTTGGAAAAGCCTATGACTTCTCCTTATACAATTTCCTCCCAAGCTCCAGCAACGCTGACCCCAAGTGAGCTTCCGCACATTGCCACCTTATTGCATTCGCTTTCCAATAAGCTTTTGCCCATTGTGGTGTTTTCAGAATTAGCTCTTCGTCGTTGTGAGGATGCCCAACTCAAACCCCAATTGGAAAAAATTCACGGGGCCGCTGAGCAAGCGCGGGACCTTCTTGTCGAAATTCGAAATCTCCAAAACACAGTGAAGTCTTAGCGATGCGGGAATTCACCAATCCTCTCATCCGTGTCGTTGTGCCTCATGACGGGTATGTGTTCCCGCTATATGGTTCATTCATAAAAGGGACTAACTGATGGATAGTCTTATTGCATCTGAAGATCGGCGTCATGATTGTCGGGTTGATGTTCCGGTTTGTCTGTGGATTGAACTGCCTGTTGCATTTTCTTATGAGCCTGTGGAGCTTGATGCCGCCGCATTCAGCCAGTGGCAATGGGAAGAATTGGCCGTGTCTCCCGATCTGGTGAAAGCGATGGTTGACGAAAACGACCAGACGATTCATGATCCGTTGTTGTTGCAAATGATGACGCGCATTGATTGGATGCTTACTTCGATTCTGCGAACATTGGGGAAGGAGAAGAATCTCAAGCAAACCATTCCTGAACTCACAAAAGTCAACCTTAGTGGATCCGGAGTTCGATTCTTCTCAGAAAAAGAGTTTCCTGTGAATTCTCATCTGGTGTTGCGGCTGATCTTGCGGCCATTTGT